>CAVDMD010000020.1:0-23811 GCA_963609975.1 bacterium
AAGAGGTGGTTATGGGTCAGAACAGAGAGGACAAATACGGTACAGTCAAAATATCGGATGAGGTCATATCAATATGCGCTGTGAATGCTGCGCTCAAGACAAACGGAGTGCACGAATTAAGCGGCGGTCTTATTGATAACCTTTCCAGAAACCTGCTGGGAAACGAGCCTCCGTCAAAGGGCATCAAAATTTCCAGAGATGAACAGAATGTTGAAATAGATGTATTCATAATCGTAGATTATGAAGTTAAAATACCTGCAGTTGCGTGGGAAGTGCAGATAAACGTAAAAAACGAAGTAGAGCAGATGACGGGACTGTCTGTGACCGCCGTAAACATTCACGTGCAGGGTGTTTATCTGCCTGATGAGGAGGAACTTTAATGACAAGAGAAGCAGCCAGAGAACTGCTTATGCAGCTTATTTTTCAGATGGGAGTGCAAAATGATTTTTCAGAAAACCTGAAGCACAGGTTTTTGAGAGATTACAAAATCGGTCCGGCACAGCAAAAATACATTGACGATATCTACAGGGTGATAGCATCCAATCTTGAGGATATAGACAGTATTATCAACAAAGCCAGCGACGGCTGGAGCACTTCGCGAATGGCCAGAACAGATCTTGCCATATGCAGGGTGGCTCTGGGTGAGATTCTTTTTGCAGACGACATACCCGAAGCCGTTTCATTGAACGAGGCTGTAAATCTTGCCAAAAAATTCGGAACGGACAACTCACAGAAATTTGTAAACGGCCTGCTTGGCAAAGCAATCAGAATCAAAAATGAAAACTAACGAATGTGTATTAGGAATAGATACCAGCAACTATACGACATCGGTTGCGGCAGCTGACAAAAACGGCAGTATAATTTCCGACAGGAGAAAACTCCTTGAAGTAAAACAGGGCGAAAGAGGACTGAGACAGTCTGACGCCCTTTTTCAGCATATTGCAAACCTGCCTGAACTGATTGAAAAACTGAAATCAGATACAGCCGGATACAGCATCGGAGCTGTTGCCGTATCATCAAGGCCAAGAGCTGTAGCAGGCTCATATATGCCGGTATTCAATGCGGGGATTTCGGCAGGCAGCGTGGCAGCTTCAGTCCTTGAAGTACCTCTGTACCGGTTCTCTCATCAGGAGGGGCATATAGCAGCGGTCAGAGCAGGCAGCGGCTTCAAACCCGAATCAGATATTTTGTGCTGTCACCTTTCGGGAGGCACATGTGAGATTCTAAGCTGCACAGGCAGCGGCACGGATATAGTCGGCGGCAGTCTTGATATTTCATTCGGACAGCTCATAGACAGGACAGGCGTTGCTCTCGGACTTGATTTTCCCTGCGGGAAATCACTTGACGAAACAGCTTTGAGCACTTCCGGCGAAGCTGACATACTTACTCCGATCAGAGTAAAAGACGGACGTTTCAATCTGTCGGGCACAGAAACCCAGATACTCAGAATTATTGCAGACAAAGACAGAATGCCGGATTACGGCCTGCTGATAAAAAATCTGTTTGACAGAATTACAGTCTGCCTTGCCGAGGCTGTAAACCAGTCGGCGGCGGCCTGCGGCACAGATAATGTGCTGTTTGCGGGAGGAGTTTCCGCAAGCGCATATATACGCAGGGAAATCGGCAGATATATCAGCAGCGGTATTTCATATGAATTCGGCGCAGCAGAGCTTTCATCAGACAATGCGGTCGGTACAGCCCTGCTGGGAGGAGAGAAACTATGGCAGCAAAACCCATAAAAGTTTCACAGCTTAACAGTTATATCAAACGAATCCTGCAGGCAGACCCTCTGCTGGGCAGCCTCTCGGTTACGGGAGAAATATCAAATCTCAAATACCACGGCAGCGGCCATGTGTATTTCTCCCTCAAAGACGAAAACAGCAGGATAAACTGCTTTCTTGCTTCAGACAATGCAAGACACATACGCTATGAGCTTTCGGAGGGTATGGAGATAATCGTAAACGGATATATATACCTTTATGAGCGAGGCGGCAGCTATTCCATAAATGTCACGGATATTGAGGTGGCAGGCGCAGGAGCATTGAGTACAGCCTTTGAAAACCTCAAAAACAAGCTGCTTGACGAGGGACTGTTTGATGAGGCGCACAAAAAACCGCTTCCGGCTTTTCCGGTGAACATAGCTGTGGTGACCTCAGACACAGGAGCCGCCGTCAGAGATATAGTCAAGATTATAAAGGCGAGAAACAGTATAGTTAATGTGTATATATGCCCGGTGCTTGTGCAGGGGCCAAACGCCGCAGCGGATATCTCCTCGATGTTAGACGAGTTAAACGAAACAATGCCGCAGCTTGACCTCATAATCACAGGCAGAGGAGGAGGCTCCGCAGAGGAGCTTTGGGTATTCAATGAGGAAGCAGTCGCAAGAAGCATATATAATTCGGGTATACCGGTAATATCTGCCGTAGGTCATGAAACAGACTTTACAATAGCAGACTTTGTATCCGACAGGAGAGCCGAAACACCTACCGCAGCGGCGGTAATGGCAGTTCCCGATATCGCGCAGCTCAGGGTTTACTGCAGTGATACGGCGGATATGCTTGATGCGGGGATTGACGGATACCTCAGAATGAAGCAGATGCAGCTTGAAGCCATGGACAGATCCTCGCTGACGCTGCAGACAGAAAACATACTGCAGCTTTATTCACTTAAACTTGACGGTTTTTATACCGAAATAACAGGCAGCGCCGATAATATCATTGACGCTAATATGAACCGCATCGGCAGTCTCAGAGAAACCCTTCAGAATCTTAATCCCCAGAGAATAATGGCAATGGGCTATTTTGCGGTTTCGGACAGAAACGGCAGACTTTTATCATCGGTATCAGAGCTTGACAGCGATGATAAGATCACGATTACCGCCGGAGACGGCAGTGCAGATGCAAGAATAATATCTGTAAGGAGGAACAGCTGATGGCAGCATTTGAAGAAGCATTAAAAGGTCTTGAAAAAAGCGCTCAGGATCTCAAAAAAGAAGGCAATACCCTTGACGAGGCTCTCAAAGCCTATGAGGAGGGCATGAAATATTATGAACAGTGCAGTGAGATACTAAATGAAGCAAAACAGAAAATACAGATTTACAAAAGGAAGTGAGTTTTATGAAAAACATTATGTACTATAACTACAAAGACCTTATAGAAGAACATCTTATGGATTTCCTTCCTGAAATCGATCACAAAAGCATTACTCTTTATGAAGCGATGAAATACAGTCTGAGCTCCGGAGGCAAACGCTTAAGACCTGTTCTGATGCTTGCGGCCTGTGATTTTGCCGGAGGCGATATAAATTCGGCGCTTCCGTATGCCTGCGCTGCAGAATACATTCACACATATTCGCTTATACATGACGACCTGCCTGCCATGGACAATGACGATCTGAGGAGAGGCATACCTTCAAACCACAAGGTTTACGGTGATGCGATAGCTATTCTGGCAGGCGACGGGCTTCTCACAAGCGCATTTGAAGTCATGAACAAAGATATGCTTCTGTATCTTGACACACCCGAAATGCTCAACAGGAGAGTAAGAGCCTCATATGAGCTGGCAAAGGGCGCAGGCTGCAGAGGCATGGTTGCAGGGCAGGTGGCGGACATAGAAGGCGAGGGCGCTCACTGCTCAAAAGAAATGCTGGAATATATCCATGTAAACAAGACTGCGGCGCTGCTTGTTTCAATTATCAGAGCCGGAGCATATCTTGGCGGTGCGGATACAAAAACACTCGAAGACCTGACAAGCTACGGAGAATATCTGGGACTTCTTTTTCAGATTACCGACGATATGCTTGACGCCTGCGGCAATGAGGAGGAAATGGGCAAAAAAACAGGCGCTGATGCTGCCAGAAACAAAGTTACCTATGTTTCTCTCTATGGTCTGGAGCAGACTAAAAAAATGGCAGGGGAAATCGCAGAGGAGGCGCGCAGAACCATAGCAGACTATTATGATAATGCCGAGGTTTTTAACGATATAATTGATGATGTACTGACGAGGACAAAATAATGGCAGATTTATTAAATTACAGCTTTCCGGGCGACCTCAAACAGATGACGGCAGATGAACTCAAAGCCCTGAGCTGTGATATCAGACAATTTTTAATAGAATCCGTATCAAAAACAGGCGGTCATCTTGCTTCAAATCTGGGAATCGTAGAGCTTACAATAGGAATCCACAAAGTGTTTGACAGCCCTAAAGACAAAATCGTGTGGGATGTGGGACACCAGTCATATGTGCACAAAATTCTGACCGGCAGAGCAGATAAATTTGCGGGGCTCAGACAGACAGGCGGCATAAGCGGATTCCCCAAGAGATCCGAAAGTCCTCACGACATATTCGATACGGGACACGGCAGCAATTCGGTTTCTCTTGCGGCAGGACTTGCCGCAGCCAGGGATTTAAGAGGCGGGGATTACAATGTAATTGCCGTAATCGGTGATGGCGCTCTGACGGGAGGCATGGCGTATGAGGGACTTAACAATCTGGGGTTTATGAAATCAAAAGCCATAGTCATTCTGAACGACAACGGTATGTCGATTTCAAAAAACACAGGCAGCATATCAATGCACCTCAACAAGCTCAGAGTTTCTTCAAACTACCTGAGTGCCAAGGAAAACGTCAAAAAAGCGCTTAACAAAGTTCCTGTTGTGGGAAGGGGTCTTGCTCAGGGCGTTTCTCATATCAAAAACTCATTAAGATATGCATTTGTTGACAGCGGAGCAATTTTTGAAGAGCTCGGCTTTACATACATAGGACCTATAGACGGCAATAATATAGAAAAAGTAATAGAAATCCTTGAAATTGCCAAAAGATCGCCTGAGCCTGTACTTATTCATGCCATCACCCAAAAAGGCAGAGGCTACAGACAGGCGGAGGAAATGCCCAATAAATTTCACGGCATAGGTCCTTTTGATGCTGACACAGGTATTGCGGCATCAGGCGGCGAAAGCTTTTCGTCGGTGTTTGGCAAAAAACTTGTAAATATGGCTCTTGAAGATGACAGGATAACAGCAGTATGCGCGGCTATGACAGAGGGAACAGGTCTTGATATTTTTTCCGAAACCTTTCCCGAGAGAACATTTGACGCAGGTATAGCCGAGGAACATGCGGTATCGTTTGCGGCAGGACTTGCAGAAAGCGGCCTCAAACCTGTAGTTGCAATATATTCAACATTCCTGCAGAGAGCATACGATCAGATTATGATGGACGTGGCGCTTCAGAATCTGCCTGTAATATTTGCGGTAGACAGAAGCGGCAATGTTGGAGCAGACGGCGAAACCCACCATGGCATATTTGATCTTTCATATCTGTCACAGATACCCAATATGACAGTGCTTGCTCCCAGGGACTATGAGGAGCTTGAACTTATGATGGAGTACGCTGCATCACTTGACAGCCCGTGCGCAATCAGATATCCGAGGGGCAGACAGTATGAATTTCCGGCAGAATTCAGTAATGTTCCGGTCAGAACAGCACAGGCGCAGGTGTTTGTTACAGGCTGCGATGTTGAGCTTTGGGCCTGCGGCAAAATGACGGGGACCGCCGTAGATGTGTACAGGATACTTGACAGCAGGGGTTTAAGCTGCGGCATTGTAAACGCCAGATTTGTAAAGCCTCTTGATACCAAAGCGCTGCTTGAATCCGCAGCAAGGGCAAAGCTTATTGTGACTCTTGAGGACAATGTGCTTGCAGGAGGTTTCGGCTCTCAGGTGACAGCGGCTCTTTCAGGCAGTGACACCGAAGTATATTCATTCGGCTGGCCCGACAGATTCATCGAACACGGCAGCAGCGAGCAGCTTTTTGAAAAATACGGACTCGATGCAAAATCAATAGCAGAAAGGATAATTGACATAATTGAAAGCTAAAAAAGAAAGACTTGATGTTCTGCTTGTCGAAAAAGGATATTTTCAGTCAAGAGAAAAAGCCAAGGCAGCCATTATGGCAGGTATTGTTTTTGTAAACGGCAGCAAAACAGACAAGGCAGGAACGGCAGTCGCTGCAGACTGTGAAATAAGCATAAAAGAAAACATTTGCCCTTATGTCAGCAGAGGGGGGCTTAAACTCGAAAAAGCTCTTGAGCTTTACGGGTTTTCCCTCGAAAATGCGGTATGCGCGGATATCGGAGCCTCAACCGGAGGCTTTACCGACTGTATGCTCCAAAAAGGCGCCGGCAAGGTGTTTGCGATAGATGTGGGCTACGGTCAGCTTGACTGGAAGCTGCGCAATGATGACAGAGTAATCAATATGGAAAAATGCAATATCAGATACCTTGATTTCAATACGGTAGACAGGGATATTGACTTTATTTCCATCGACGTTTCGTTTATTTCTCTCAAACTTGTATTTCCTGTGGCGGCAAAGCTGCTGTCAGATACAGGCAGCCTTGTATGCCTTGTCAAACCTCAGTTTGAGGCGGGCAGACAGCAGGTCGGCAAGGGCGGTATTGTCAAAGACATAGAGGTTCACAGAGAAGTAATACGCAATGTAGTGCAGTACGGTGCTGACTGCGGACTTTATTCCTACGGTCTTACTTATTCCCCGGTAAAAGGAGCCAAGGGGAATATAGAGTATCTGCTGTATATGAAAAAAGAAAATACGGACGGCAAGGTTACGGAGGAAGATATATATGCAACCGCAGCCGTTTCCCACGAAGAACTTAAATAGCAAAAGGAGATTTTAACATATGAGATTATCAGACAGAGTGCAGTCAATGCAGTTTTCACCCATCAGACGATTTAACGTGTACGCAAATGAAGCGGCGCAGCAGGGAGTCAGGGTATACAGGCTCAACATAGGGCAGCCCGACATACAGACCCCCGAATGCTTCATGGAGGCAATCAGAAACTATGACAGCAGGGTTATAGCCTATGCCGAATCAGGCGGCATTACAGAGCTTCAGGACGCTGTAATCGACTATTTCGGCTCATACGGCATGACATATGCCAGAGAGGACATGATTATAACTGCAGGCGGCTCCGAGGCTCTCAATATGATTTTCACAAGCATATTAAACTCTGGCGACGAGGTGCTTATACCTGAGCCTTTTTATACCAACTATCACACCTTCATAACCTCTGCGGGAGGCAAAGTGGTGCCGATTACCACAGTTGCAGAAGACGGCTATCATTACGCAGACAGAGAAAAAATCGAAAAGCTGATTACAGATAAGACAAAAGTAATAGTGTGCGTAAATCCCGGCAACCCTACAGGTACAATCCTTACAGAAGACGAAATCAGGCTTGTCCTTGAAATCGCAAAAGAGCATGATCTGTGGGTTATTGCAGACGAGGTTTACAGAGAATTTGCATATGACGGCAGGAAGATAACATCTTTCGGAATGTTTGAGGAGTACAAAGACAGAATAGTTATAGTTGACTCGGTATCCAAAAGATTTTCGGCCTGCGGAGCAAGAATAGGATTTGCACTGACCGGAAACAGAGAGCTTGCAGACGGACTTATGAAGCTTGCGCAGGGCAGGCTTTGCACATCGACGGTAGACCAGATCGGCGCCGCCGCATTATACAGACTCGACAGATCGTATTATGATGAGGTCAGAGCCGAATACGAAAACAGAAGAAATGCGGTATATGATGAAATAATGAAAATACCCGGAGCAATATGCAGGAAACCGGGCGGAGCGTTTTATATGATGGTCAAGCTGCCGGTGGATGACATCGAAGATTTCCTGATGTTCCTGCTCAAAGAATACAGGGACAATAACGAAACCGTAATGTTTGCACCTGCACAGGGCTTTTACGGCACGCCGGGACTTGGCAAAGACGAGCTCAGAATAGCATATGTTCTGAAGCAGGAGGATATGGTAAGAGGCGCCCGGCTCATAGCAGGAGGTCTTGAAGCCTACAAAAACAGATAAAACAGATCCGGAGGTAAGCAATGGCAAAAGAAAAAATCTCACCTATGATGCAGCAGTATCTTGACATCAAAGAGCAGTACAGAGACTGCATACTGTTTTTCAGGCTGGGTGATTTTTATGAGATGTTTTTTGATGATGCCGTTACCGCATCACGCGAGCTTGAGCTGACGCTTACAGGCAAAAGCTGCGGACAGGAGCAAAAGGCTCCCATGTGCGGAGTTCCTTTTCATTCTGCCGACACATATATAGCGCGCCTGATCGAAAAAGGCTACAGAGTGGCAATATGCGAACAGACCGAGGATCCTGCGGCTTCAAAGGGTATAGTCAGAAGAGAAGTAATAAGGATTGTGACTCCGGGCACGCTGACAAGCCAGTCAATGCTCAGAGAAAACGAAAACAACTATCTGGCATCGGTATATATCGGCCAGAGCGGCGCGGGAATTTCCTACTGCGACATATCGACAGGGGAGATGTACGCCTCGCAGCTTACAGGCAGTATGACAGAGGACAGCCTCATAAACGAGCTGATCAAAACAAATGCCAGAGAGGTAATTATAAATACGGAGTCGGAGGCAGTATGTGATGCGCTTAGGACCTCAGATGTGTTTCTCAATGTGCTAAGCGAGAATTACTACAGCTTTGAAACAGCCGAAAAAACAATATTGAGGCAGTTTAGCGCAGGAGCTCTTACGGGACTTGGACTTGAGGACAAGCCTCAGTGCATACTGTCGCTTGGAGCGCTGCTTTCATATCTTCTCGAAACCCAGAAACAGAGCCTCGGACAGATTACCGGCGTCAGACTGTATGACATAGGCAATTCCATGGCTCTTGACAAGGCAACCATCAGAAACCTTGAGATAACCGAAACCCTGTACGACAAGCAGGTCAGGGGATCTCTGCTGGGCGTTCTTGACAAAACCCATACAGCCATGGGGTCGCGCAAAATGAAGCAGTGGCTCAGAGAGCCTCTTAACAGAGCTGATGAAATAACGGCAAGGCTTGACGCAGTCGAAAGCCTTGTTGACAATATACTGATACAAAACAACATCAGAGACTCCCTCAAAAGAGTATATGATTTTCACAGGCTGGCAGGCAGAATCGCCTCAGGCAATGCCAACGGCAAGGATATGATTGCGCTCCGCAATTCCATATCGGTGCTGCCTGACATCAAAGATTTTCTTTCCGATCTTGATTCGGAGCTTCTTGCCTCGCTCAACAGCAGAATAAACCCCCTCAAAGAGGTGTTTGACCTTATAGACAGGGCAGTTGTCGAGGATCCTCCGTTTACAGTTAAAGAGGGCGGCATCATCAGAAAAGGATGCTCACAGGAGCTTGACGAGCTCAAAGATTCAATATATGATGCGCAGCAGTGGATAGCAAATCTTGAGGGAAGCGAAAGAGAACGGACAGGAATCAAAAACCTCAAGGTAGGCTACAATAAAGTATTCGGATATTACCTTGAGGTGACCAGATCGTATTATGAAATGGTTCCCGAAAACTACATCAGAAAACAGACTCTTGCCAACGCCGAAAGATACATCACTCCGGAACTCAAAGAAATGGAGGGACTTGTTCTAAACGCCGAGGCAAAAATCAACAAAATGGAATATGAGCTTTTCTCACAGCTTCGCGCTGAAATCGAAAAGCACATAAAAACAATACAGGAAACCTCGGAAGCCGTTGCGGTTCTTGATGTTCTGACGGCGTTTGCCTGTGTCAGCAGCAGCAACGGATATGTCAAGCCCGAAATAAACAGCGGCGATGAAATAAAAATATACAAAGGCAGACATCCTGTTATAGAGCAGATGGCGACAGACGGGATTTTCGTATCAAACGATACATATCTCAACAGAACAGATTCCTCGATGCTCCTGATAACAGGCCCTAATATGTCCGGTAAATCCACATATATGCGACAGACCGCAATTATAGTTTTAATGGCTCAGGCAGGCTGTTTCGTGCCTTGTGAGTCCGCTGTAATAGGAATTGCGGACAGAATATTCACAAGGATAGGAGCCTCTGACAATCTGGCTCACGGGCAGAGTACATTCTTTGTTGAAATGAGCGAAATGGCATACATATTAAACAGCGCCACCGACAGAAGCCTTATAATTCTCGACGAGATAGGCAGAGGCACCAGCACATATGACGGCCTTTCAATCGCATGGGCAACTGTGGAGTACCTGTGCAGAGAGGATTTCAGAGCAAGAACTCTGTTTGCAACCCATTACCATGAGCTTACCGCTTTGTCAGGGCAGATAGACGGAGTGGCAAATCTCAATGTCGATGTTGCAGAAGAAAACGGCAATATAGTATTTCTTCACAAAATAGTACCCGGCTCAGCCAGCAGAAGCTACGGAATACACGTTGCAAAGCTTGCGGGAGTTCCAAAACAGCTGCTTCAGAATGCAGAAGAGAGGCTTCTTGCACTCGAAAAAAATCAGGCTGAGCATATACCGGAGGCTTCACATCATACAGAGCAGGGGGAGGGAGAGCAGCTTTCACTGTTTTCACTTGCACCCGATCCTGTAACAGAAAAGCTGAGAAGCATAGATTTGATGGAAACAACGCCGTCACAGGCATTCAAAATACTTGAGGAACTCAAGGAGATACTCAAATGAAAAAAATTCTGATGATAACTACAGGCGGCACGGTCTGCTCCACCGATGAGGGAGGGCTTACCCCGACCCTCGGCCCTCTGGCGGCTCTCAAATATATTCCGTCTGTCTATAATTTGTGTGAGGTGGATTTTCTGCCGCTTTACAGCATAGACAGCACCAATATGGAGCCCCGTCACTGGACCGGCATGGCAGATGCAATAAAAACCAGTTACGGGGACTATGACGGATTTGTGATACTTCACGGCACCGATACGATGGCATATACAGGAGCCGCACTTTCATATCTTGTTCAAAACAGTGCAAAGCCTGTGGTTATAACAGGCTCCCAGAGACCTGTGGGCATGGAGATAACAGATGCCAAACACAATATATACGACAGCTTTCTTTATGCGTGCGACGACGGCTCGCATGATGTGAATATCGTATTTGACGGTCATGTCATAGCGGGTACAAGAGCCAGAAAAATCCGCACCAAAAGCTTTAATGCCTTTGAAAGCATAGACTTTCCGGATATTGCGGTGATAAGAAACGAGCAGGTAATAAGATATATCAGAGACCCGAGGCCTGAAATACCGGAGGTTAAATTCCATGGCAGCCTTAACAAAAACATATTCGTGCTGAAGCTCACTCCCGGCATGGATCCGGGCATTATATCGTATATCGGGGCAAACTATGACGCCCTTATAATCGAAAGCTTCGGCGTGGGAGGCATTCCGTGCTATGAAATAGACAGCTTCATAGACGCTCTTGCGGATTTTATCGAGGGCGGCAGAATACTAGCCCTTACAACGCAGGTTCCCCATGAGGGAAGCGATATGAGCATATACAAGGTGGGACTCAGAATCAAAGAAAAATACGAGGTTTTAGAGGCCTACGACATGACCATGGAAGCCTGCCTTACCAAACTGATGTGGATAACGGCAGATACAGATGACCACAGCAGAATAAGAGAGCTTTTTTACAGGCCTGTCAATTACGATATAATATAGGTAAAACAAATGATAAGACTACTTGAAAAAAAAGTTGCGGACAAGATAGCGGCCGGAGAGGTTGTAGACAGACCACTGTCAGTCGTAAAAGAGCTTGTCGAAAACTCAATAGACGCGGGGGCGGACGCCATAGCTGTTGAAATAAAAAAAGGCGGCAAAACCTACATCAGAGTAAGCGATACCGGCTGCGGCATCAGCGCAGATGAGGTTTCCACAGCCTTCAAACGTCATGCCACCAGCAAAATTACAGAGGCGGAGGATCTTGACAGCATACAGACTCTCGGATTCAGAGGCGAAGCCCTTGCAAGCATAGCCGCTGTTTCAAGAACCGAGCTCATAACCAGAACAGCAGAGGCCAAAACAGGTACAAGCATAGTGATAGAGGGAGGCGAAACAGCCGGAATTTCATCCATAGGCTGCGACAGCGGCACTACCGTAATAGTCAGAGATCTGTTTTATAATGTGCCTGCCAGATACAAATTTATGAAATCAGACAGTGCGGAAGCAACCCTCATAACCGAATTTGTATCACAGATGGCGCTGGCCTATCCCGATATCAGATTCAGGCTTGTAAACAACGAAGCTGTGCAGTTCCTGACGCAGGGTAGAGGCGACAGATATAACACCATACTTACAATATACAGCAGGGACATAGGCAAAAGCCTTGTGCCTGTGGAATACCAAAGCAGAGAAATGAAGCTTACAGGATATGTTTCCAATGTAGGCGAGAGCAGGAACAGCCGCAAAAACCAGATTTTCTTTGTAAACGGCAGAGTGGTGTCAAGCAGGGTGATGGATACGGCAGTCAAAAATGCCTACAGGGAGAGGCTTTTTACGGGCAGATTCCCTATAGCTTTTCTGTTTCTTGAGGTCAGACCCGGCACTCTTGACGTCAACATTCACCCCAACAAAAAAGAAATACGCTTTGATGATGAAAAATCAGTAGAATGTTTTGTTACGGAGGCGATAAAACAGGCTCTGGCGACAAAAGAAGCGGCTCCCGCGGTAAATGTGCAGGAGCTTGAGGCAGCCACAAGGCCTGTGAATAAGGCTGTTACGGCAGAAAAGCAGGTCGCAGAGCCTGCAAAGGCACCGATACCTGCCCCTGTCAAAAAACCGGAGCCTCAAAAGGTGATTATCGGCGAAAAGCCTGAAAAAGGCGATCAGCTTAACATAAAAGAATTATTGTCAACAATGCGGGCGGAATCTGAAATCAGAGAAAACACCGGCATCATCAGACCTGCCGTTTCAAGACCGTTTGAATTCAGCAGCCTTACGGTCAGAGGCTCTGTCTTTGCAACCTACATAATCGCAGAGGACGAGTCCGATATGTACCTTATAGACCAGCACGCGGCGCACGAGAGAATATTCTACGAAAAACTGATTAAGCAGTTTGAGTCGGAAGAAAAACTGCACCAGCCGGTGCTGACACCGGTCATATTCAGCCTGCCTGTTACAGTCACAGACGGTGACTGGACAGACATACTGTCTGATATGGGATATACAATAGAGCCTTTTGGCGAGCGCACATACAGAATTACCGAAATTCCAATGTTTATGGATATTTCGGAGGCGGAGGATTTTGTCAGGGATTTCATATCATCAATAGATGAGGAAACAGATCTCAAATCACAGAAAACCATAGACAGACTGGCCTCAAAAGCCTGCAAAAGTGCAGTCAAGGCCAACGACAGCCTGAGCGATGCCGAGACGGCGCAGCTTATCAGAGATCTTGAAGCCTGTGAAAATCCGTTTTCCTGCCCTCATGGCAGACCTACGTTTATCAGGCTTGGCAGGTATCAGATAGAAAGGATGTTCAAACGTGTCTAAAAAAATATTCACAGGAATCGGAATACTTCTGATACTTTACTGGTTTGGGATTTCTCTGTTCATAGGCTTTGGGCAGATGTTCTCATACATATGGCTTGCAGGAGGCATATTCCTCATAATATTCGGCCGTATGTCAAAATCGGTTCTCAAAAAAATACTTGCGGTACTTATGATAATATCGCTTTGCGCGTGCGCCGCTCTTGAAATCCCCATAATCAGAGGCGCGGTTTCAGAGCCCGACCAAAATGCCGATTATGTCATAGTGCTGGGCGCCAAGGTAAACGGCACGAAGCCGTCAAGAGTTCTGAGGCAGAGACTTGACGCAGCTATAGAATACGCAGAGCAGAACAGAAATGCCGAAATAATAGTTACAGGGGGCAAAGGCGCAGACGAAGACATATCAGAAGCTGCAGCCATGAAAAACTATCTTGTCAAAAAAGGCATATCAGGCGATAGAATAATCACCGAAAACAAAGCTGCAGACACAGGGGAAAACCTTGAATTTTCAAAGAATATAATCGGTGATACAGACAGAAGCACAGTGATAGTCACATCGGATTTTCATATGTACAGAGCTGTAAAAACCGCAGAGCAGACAGGATTTACCCGCATATCGGGACTGCCTGCGCGCACAGACGCGGGACTTGCTCCCAACTACTATATTCGTGAAGCCTTTGGCGTTATCAAATATTTTGCATTATGAAAAAACAGATAATAATTATTGCAGGACCTACTGCAGTCGGAAAAACAGAATATGCAATAGCAGCAGCAAAAGCCATAAACGGAGAAATAGTATCGGCAGACTCCATGCAGCTTTACAGATATATGGACATAGGCAGCGCCAAGCCATCCAAAGAGGAACTGGCGCAGGTAAAGCACTATCTGGTGGATCAGATAGATCCGAGAGAAAAATTCTCGGTAGCGCAGTATCAGAGGCTTGCAAAGGCAGCAATCGGAGAAATATTTGACAAGGGCAAGACTCCTGTGGTTTCAGGCGGTACAGGCCTTTATATCAACTCTCTGATGTATGAAATGGACTTTGCTGCAGGTCCTTCAGACGAGGCTTTCAGAAAAAGCCTTGAAGCGCTTGCAGCCCAAAACGGCAGGGAATATCTTCATATGCGGCTTGCAGAGATTGACCCCGATGCAGCTGCAAGAATACACCCGAACAATGTCAAAAAAGTCATAAGGGCAATAGAGGCGGCCCAAAACGGCAGCAGAGTCAGAAGCTTTGACAGAGCCTCAGTTCCGGTATCAGATTACGATGTGCTTCTTGCAGGGCTTACAAGGGACAGGGACGAGCTTTATGAGCGCATCAACAAAAGAGTTGATATTCTGATTGCAAACGGCCTTGAGGCGGAGGTTTCCTCGCTTATGCAGATGGGTCTTGGGTATGATGATATTTCCATGAAGGGCATAGGCTACAAGGAGATAATCGGCTCGCTTGAAGGGAAATATTCCATGGATGAGGCAATAGAGCTTATCAAAAAAAACACCCGTCATTATGCCAAAAGACAGCTTACATGGCTGAGGCGCTATGATAATATAAAATGGTTCAATCTGTCCTCATATGAGGACAGGGAAAAGGCTCTGGGAGATATTCTTAAATGGCTGAGAACAGAAAAAAACAGATAAAAATTCATAACAGGAGCAACAAACCCGACAATATAGTGATGAAAGAGCATGAAATTCTGCTGCAGTGTCAGGAGATAGAGGCGCAGCTGCCGTCTTTTTTGAGGGGATTTTTTAACTACCTCAAAGGAAATGTACTGCCTATGACAAGACTGGCATACCTGCACGATATACGCTTTTTTTTCAATTATCTTGTAAATGACACAGAGCTGACACATTGCAGTGATATAAAAAAAATAAAATTAGAGGATTTCAAAAAGATACAGGCTGTAGATGTCAATCTGTTTATAGACTACTGCAGGCAGTATCAGGTTGAAACAGACAAATCGATCATAATATACGAAAACGGCAACAAGACTCTTGCCCGCAAAAAATCATCAGTATCGGTAATGTTCAAGCAGCTTTACAGAGACGGGCTTCTTGACAGAAACATCACCGACGGATTTGACCCCATCAGGGTGCCTAAGGCAGGAGAGCGTGAAATCAAGGCACTGCAGGACGATGAGGTTATGCTTATGCTTGATGCAGTCACAACAGGAAACGGACTTACCCCAAAAGAACAGGAATTCTGGCAAAAGACCAGACGCAGAGACAAGGCCATACTGATGCTGTTTGTCACCTACGGGCTCCGGCTTTCAGAGCTGCAGCAGCTTAATATTTCATCATTTAACTTTAACAGGGGCGAATTCAAGATATACCGTAAACGCGGCAAGGAATCGCTGATGCCCCTGAACAACTCAGTATACGAAGTGATCACTGAATACATAGAGCTCGAAAGGGCCTCAGAGGATACTCTGACAGATGAACACAAAGATGCGCTTTTTCTCTCGCTTCAGGGCAGGAGAATGACAGAGAGACAGATAAGAGAGCTTGTCAGAAAATATACGTCCATAGGCATGAAAACATCAAGAGAAGGGGGATATTCCCCTCACAAGCTTCGCGCCACAGCCGCAACAAGCCTTATAGGCAGAGGCAATTCAATATATGATGTGGCGGCGCTTTTGGATCACGAGCAGGTTACAACAACACAGCTTTATGCTGCTCACAAAAAGAACATAAAAAGAGATCTTGTCAAAGGCATGGAATGGGAAACAGAAAGGAAAGAAGGAAATAATGAAAAATAACACATTTGATCTGCTGAGCAGGGAATTTGGAATCAGCGAAAAGGTGCTCAATCTGGTTAACGGGGCAGAGAGGGAAGTAAGCGGCATTTTCGATGAGCTTGACGACATCATGACATACAACCAGTACAAGGTGCTTGATGCTTTTCAGAAAAACAGAATAAGCGACAGACACTTTGCATGGAACACAGGCTACGGCTATGATGATTCCGGCAGAGATGCCATCGAGAAAGTCTGGTCTGATATATTCGGCACCGAAAGCTCACTTGTAAGACCTATAATCGTAAACGGCACACACGCGCTCTCACTGATACTTATGGGACTTCTGATGCCCGGAGATGAGCTTATCTACTGCACAGGCAAGCCTTACGACACTCTTGAGGAGGTAATAGGAACAAGAGGCGAGGGCAAGGGCTCTCTCAGAGAATACGGCGTTACATTCAGGCAGATTGAGCTTACGCCTGAGGGAAATATTGATTTAGAGGCATTAAAAAACGCAATTTCAGACAAAACCAAAATGGTGACGGTACAGCGTGCTACAGGTTACGGCTGGAGAAAAGCCATAACAATAAACCAGATTAAGGAATGGGCTGAATTTGTCCATGAAATAAATCCCGATATCATACGAATGGTTGACAACTGCTACGGTGAGTTTTTGCATACATATGAGCCTACTCAGGTGGGAGCTGATGTAATTGCAGGCTCTCTTATCAAAAATCCGGGAGGCGGGCTTGCTCTCACAGGAGGATATGTTACAGGCAGGGCGGATCTGATAGAGAGAATATCATACAGAATGACCTGTCCGGGAATCGGAGGAGAATGCGGGCTTACCTTCGGGCAGACAAGAACCATGCTGCAGGGACTTTTCCTTGCGCCAAGAACAGTAAACGGTGCTGTCAAGGGCGCGATACTCTGCGGCAGAGTGTTTGAAAAGCTGGGATATGATGTCTGCCCTAAGCCTGAGGACGAAAGAAGCGATATCATAGAGGCTATAAGGCTTGGTTCACCTGAGGCTGTAGTGGCATTCTGCAAGGGCATACAGGCTGCGGCTCCTATAGATTCCTATGTAAGTCCGGAACCCTGGGATATGCCAGGATATGAGGATCCTGTGGTAATGGCTGCAGGAGCATTTGTTCAGGGGTCGTCAATAGAGCTTTCTGCCGATGCACCGATCAGAGAGCCGTACAATGTGTATTTTCAGGGCGGCATAACCTATGAACACTCAAAGTTCGGAGTTATAAAAGCTCTTCAGAAGATTTATGATGAACAGCTTATAAGCCTGTAGGATTTGGGGACAAGGATCGGAGATTGGATATGGTTATTACTGAGCAGAAAAGAAAAAGAATAAATATATACTTCAAGGCGTTTATTCTGCTGGTTATTCTCGTTGGAATACCGTTATACTTTTATTTTTTCCAGCGAGACTTTATAACGCAGTTTACAAGCGTCAGTGATATAGAAAACTATCTTGCAGAGCATAAGAGAACAGGGGTGCTCTCATATATCTGCGCACAGATAATACAGATTATAATATGCGTTATACCGGGACAGCCGTTTCAGTTTGCGGCCGGATATGTTTTCGGCCCATGGCAGTCGCTGCTGTTTTCGATAATCGGTATTGCAATGGGGGCAACAATCACATTTTTCCTTGCCAAACTGCTTGGCAGAGATTTTATGTATCTTTGCTTCGGACAGATGAAGGTGGTTGAATACCTTGAAAAATTCAGCTCCAAACGCGGATACATACTGCTGTTTGTGCTGTATTTCATACCGGGATTTCCTAAGGATTTCGTAAACTATATTGCGGGACTTTCAAACCTCAAATGGGGACCGTTCATTATAATCTCATCAATAGCAAGAATCCCTGCTATGATGGGGAGCATACTGCTGGGTACATTCACCAAAACCGAAAACTATACCCTTGCGGTTGTTCTTGTTGCAGCAGTTATAGTTCTTACGCTGCTGTGTCTCAAAAACAAGCAGAAAATACTTGACTGGAGCGACAGGGTATACGACAAACTGAGCCATCTGAAATACTGAGCTGTGCAGAGCCATTACGGCTCTGTATTCTTATTGCAATGTCTGAAATATTAGAGTATACTTTTTAGCACAAAGGGTGTGCTTATAAGACGGTTAGCTCCGGAAGGGAGAACATACTATGTCTGACTATGAAATCTTGGTCATCGTATTGATGATTATGGGATTAGTGGTTAGCGTGGGGAACCACAACGGAAAATAACCGCCAACGCTGTTAACTCTGACGGTTATTTACAATAAAAAATAAATAACTATAGGGGCTAGCCGCAAGGCATTACCCTTTGTTATATAGATTGTACCACATTCAAGTAATTAACTCAATAACAAATATACTATGTGAGCTGTAACGGAAAATAACCGCCAGGGCTGTTAACCTGTGACGGTTATTTCATATAATAACTTAAATAAGGAAGTAGGGCATTGCCCTTTATATGGATTATAACATATTCAGAGAATCAACTCAACATAAATTACAACGAAACAGAGTATAAACCTTAGGTTAATACTGATTAACAAAACGAAACTTCTCATACGGTTTCGTTTTTTTTATAATAAAACCATAGAAACAAAGGAGGTGACAATTATGAGGATACTTTTGTCAGAGGTGCTCGCTAAAATAAAGCAGGAAGATACAATAATCATAGGTTCGCTGTTGTACTGGCATAACATCTGCGGTGCTGTTCGTGACCTATTGGAATATAAGGGGATGGCTTCAAATTCAGCGGAAGCCGCAAAGCTTGGTCGTAGTAGCATATAATCTTTAAGCAAAAGGGGATATTACGGCAGGAGACGCTTCATACAGGGGGTTTTCAGTGGATAACATCTATCACTAAATAAAAGGAGGAGGATTTTATGGGAAAAGCATCACAAAAAATAATTGGAATTATTCTGACATTGGCTTTATTAGCAGGTTCTTTTGCGACAGCCACCGCAGACGTTCATGCAGCAGCCAAAAAACCTGTACTGAACAGAACCGGCATAACTCTTACAGTCGGGGACAATTACAAGTTAAAAGTAAGCAATGCCAAAAAAGTGACATGGAGCTCTTCAAAAAAATCAGTTGCAGCCGTCAGCAAATACGGCACCGTAAAAGCTAAAAAAGCAGGTAAAGCAACAATCACTGCCAAAGTCTCCGGCAAAAAACTGGTATGCAGAGTTACTGTAAGAAACAAAAAAATCAATTCAGAAACTCAGAGCAAAATACTGGTGGCATATTTTTCATGGAGCGGTACAAGTGAAAGAATTGCAGAAAACATTATAAAGCAGACAGGAGCTGATTCTTTCAGGATCGAAAGAGCAGAGCCATACAGCAGCGACTACTCGACAGTTGCCTACGGCGAAGCCAAAACAGAGGCCGACACCAATGCAAGACCTGAAATCAAAAACCCTCCTGTTTCAATTTCGCAGTACAAAAAAGTAGTTCTATGCTATCCGATATGGTGGCACACAGCGCCTATGACAGTCGGAACTTTTCTGGAAAAATATGATTTTGAGGGAATAACGGTTTATCCGGTTTCGCAATCTGCGTCAATGGATACTTCCCAGTTTGACGAATCGGTTGCCTTTATTAAAAGCAATGCTAAAAATGCAGCTGTAGACAAAGGGCTGTTCTCAAAAAACAGCAGCCGCATTGAAAATTATATAAAAGAAAATGTGCTTAATAATTAAATCCAGAAGGAGGACTTCAAAATGGAATATAAGACATTATACAACGGTGTGAAAATGCCGGTATTAGGATATGGTGTATATCAGGTAACAAAAGATGAATGTGAAAGATGCGTGCTGGATGCGTTAAATTCAGGATATCGCGCTATTGATACCGCACAGAGCTATTTTAACGAGGAAGAAGTAGGCAGTGCAATAAAGAAATCAGGCATATCAAGAGAAGATATTTTCCTGACAACAAAGGTCTGGGTAGAGCATTACGGCTACGAGGCTGCAAAAAAATCCGTAGAGGAATCTATGGAAAAACTCAAAACAGATTATCTTGATCTTGTACTGCTGCATCAGCCGTTTGCCGATACTTACGGCGCATACCGCGCACTTGAGGAAATGTACGGCGAGGGAAAAATCCGCGCCATCGGGATTTCTAATTTCTATGCAGACAGAATGGTTGATTTTGCGTCTTTCAATGAAATAAAACCTATGGTAAATCAGGTTGAAACACACATTTACAACCAGCAGAAAGATATGAAGAAATGGGCAGACAAATACGGTATTCAGCTTGAGGCATGGGCGCCGTTTGGAGAGGGCAGAGGAGGCACCTTTGACAATCCTGTAATTGCACAGATTGCCCAAAAATACGGCAAAACCCCTGCACAGGTTATGCTGCGCTGGCATATCCAGAGAGGAATTATCGTAATCCCCAAATCAACACATATAGAGCGTATGAAAGAAAATATTGATGTGTTTGATTTTAAGCTGACTGATGAGGATTTAGCTGCTATAGCAGCACTTGACAAAAACCGGAGCTCATTCTTCTCTCATCAGGATCCCGATATGGTTGAATGGTTTGTAAATATAGTGGAAGAGCGCAAAACACAGCACGACAGCTCAAAAGAAAAGAAAAACTGGTAAATTAAACTGCCGAAAGAGAGGTAAACGATATGAAAAAATATAAATCATTATCCATTTTTATAATTCTCGTACTGATAGCGGGTCTGTTTGCAGGATGCGGCGGCAGTAATTCTGATAACAGTCAGTCTGACGCCGCTGCAGCCGGAGAAGAACAAAGCAGCGGCAGTAATATTCTTGTGGCATACTATTCCGCAACAGGAACCACAGAGGCTGTGGCGCAGGAAATAGCAGAGGCGGCAGGTGCAGACCTGTTTGAAATCGTTCCGGCAGAGCCATACACCGGCGACGATCTGGACTGGACTGACGATAACAGCCGTGTATCAAAAGAACATAATGATGAAAGCCTCAGAAATGTGGAGCTTGCAAAAACCACACCGGAAAACTGGGACGATTATGATACCGTGCTGATAGGCTACCCAATCTGGTGGGGGTATGCTGCATGGCCTGTTAATAATTTTGTAAAAGATAATGATTTCTCAGGCAAAACAGTAATTCCTTTCTGCACTTCTGCTTCATCAGGCATTGGTGACAGCGGCGCCGCACTCGAAAACATGGCAGGTGCAGGCGACTGGCAGGACGGCGAAAGATTCAGCTCAGGAGCATCTGAAGACAGTATCGCATCATGGATTGACAGCCTTGAAATTGCAAATTAACAGCTTTTCTCTTTCCTTTTTTAGAACATTTGTTTGATTTTTCTCTTGACCACGAACAGATATTCGTTTATAATATGTTCAAGAACAAATGTTTAGAGAGGGTGAGTGTTATGAAAAAAACTTTGAAAGTAAAATCGAGATTCAGATTTACAGCATTTGTGCTTGTTATGCTGTTTGCAGTTACAGGCTTATTTAATACAGCGCTTGGTCTTAACAGCGCTGCAGGTCTGACAAAACAGGAATACTTTGAAGTCAGCATAAATTCCGGAGATACATTGTGGACCATAGCCGAGCAGTATATGCCGGCGGATATGGACAAACGCAAAGCCGTTCATATTCTAAAGAGTGTCAACGATATAGACAGTCAGCTGCAGCCGGGACAGACAATACTGATACCTGAATACGCATAAGTTTTATCAAACAAGTATTTGCAAGGTAATAAGATACCGGCACACATATTAAAATCGCTTAAAACGCAAAATAGAGCCTCAATAATCCGAGGCAATTCTCAAAAACAGATAACCTTGGGTATATAAGTAAACAACTTGCTCAAGGTTATCATTTTTGGCTATAACTATTCCCAAAATTATGTTTTTAGGAATAGTTATAAAAAACATAAATCAGAGAAGCACCTGTTAAAATGCTTCCCCTATCCTATAACACAGATAATTGCCCCGGCAGTTCACCTGTACCGTCTTTAAGTGATTTTACTTTCTTTGCATATATTTTGTCTGACAGATTCATTTCACCGCAAAGCAGCAGACTGTCAGGACTGTATATCTTTGTATTCTCAGCAACTGCAAAATCATCATAATTTGCATAACAATACCTGCACCCGTTTTTACAGGTATTATATGTCCCTACATCGATACTCTCAAAACAACCGCAAACATCTCTCTGGTTTTTATCTTTACCGCATTTTAAGTTTGCTCCTATGATTTCCTCTATCAGGTTTTTATCTATACAGCAGCCGTGTTCTATTCCGTCAGATGATAAATCAATCGCCTCTGCACAGGAATATATATCCATATTCATCGCTTTTGAAACAGCAGAAAGCTCTGCTGCTATTTCATGCATATCATTTTCTGAAATATCTGTTTGTCGCTTCAGCAAACCAAACGCTTCTATTACCTACACACCATTTCAGTCTGGTTAATAGTTTCTCTTTCGTCAGATGATAATTCCCATTCAACCGCACTAAAATTATCTTCTGCTTGACTACGCTTTCGCATTCCCGGAATCGGAAATACATTCACTTCCGGATTTGTAATGAGCCAGTTAATTGCAACCTGAGCAATCGTTTTATTATGAGTTTGGGCAATCGACTCCATTTCGCACATCAAAGGTTCCATCTTTTTGATGTCACACTCTCTTGGTTTTGAAAAAAGTCGCTTGACAAAAGAGACATTGTCATCGCGTTCTTTTGTTAAGTCAAGATGTCCGAAGTAAGATGTCACAAAATACTTCAACGGCACTTTTTTGTCACGATATTTTCCAGTCAACGTTCCTTCCGCCAAAGGAGCATACGGAATAAGCGTAATTCCATATTCCTTACATACATCAAACACCCCATTTGTTTCCGGATAGCGTCGCAGAATATTATATCCAACCATTGCGGCTGAAAGCGACAATCCTTCTTTCTTTAAGACTTCTGCGGCCTCTCTTATCTGCTCTTTTGCAAAATTGCAGACCCCAATATTTTTAATTTTGCCCTGCTTAACTGCTTTTGCCATAACAAGCATATAGTCATCAATTGTGCCATTTTTCGGCGGTGTGTGAATCAAATACAAATCCAAACACTCAATACCCAGCCTGCTCAAAGTGCCATCTAACGCTTCCCAAATTGCTTCCGGAGAATCTGTGTCAATCATTTTTCTCTTTGGTGCCATTGGATTCATAGACGATGGCGGTGCGAACTTCGAAGAAATCCGCACAGGACGACCATCACGTTTTATAAACTCTCCCAAGAGTGATTCGACCTTCCCATTTCCATAAACCTCTGCGGTATCAAAGAAATTGTAACCTCTATCAAGGCAATACTGGAATGTTTTGAATAGTTCTTCTTTTTCTTCTTCTGTTGTAGGAACCCATAGCATAGTTCCTACACCTATCTTCGGAAATATCTCATTCATTGCATTTTCCTTCCTCGTTTCTCTTTATATAAGTAAGCTGAATATCATATCCCAGCGATTCCAGCATCTGAATGAATGTCTTGTTGACAATGCTGTCACTCTTTTTTATTAATCTGTTTACATATGTACTTTGAAATGGTATGCATGGTGTGCATTATGAACGTTACGCACAGTGTGCAAAGTGGGTGCATTATGAACGATAGCTTTTTGTGCGTACATGGGCAGTGCCTCCTTTCCTTGGATTTCGTCTTGTAAACTGGAAGTTGCTGATTTACTTAGTCCTGCATAATCAAGTCAACGAGTGCATTAATGTGTACCTGCATCACATCAATGTACGG
>CAVDMD010000021.1:0-22883 GCA_963609975.1 bacterium
TTTTGCTTATATAAAGTATATCACTGCACATATCGGATTTCAACAGAATAATATCCTTGTTCCTACAGTTTCCCTGCCTCCTGCAGCATGAATATGTGACGCAGCATAGCACCTTTGCCTGCTCCATGCTAATCTCTAAGGCACGTGACAGGAACAACAAAAATACCATCGACCCTCTGATAAGCCGCGCTTCCAAGTCCTACGATGACACCCATAACCTTTGGCGGCACAATCGAGTTGTTTTCAAGTTTCTTTTTGATTTTTAGCAGATTTTCTGCAGCTTCATCGATTTTGCCCGAATCAAGCTTTATATCAAAGGCACACCATTCACCGTTTTTTAATTCTATCACCGCATCAATCTCATTACCGTCATAATCTCTGTAGTGATAAAGCTTTGCATCAAAGCTTTCCGAATAAGTTCTGAGATCTCTTTCACACAACGCCTCAAACATTAAGCTGAAGGTATTCAAATCATTAATCAGCTTTTCAGGAGTCAGATCAAGAATAGCGCAGGCCAGAGAAGGATCTGCCAGATGTCTTTTTTCCTGCTGTTTTACCCTGAGCGCTGACCTTGTTTTAGGCGCATAAGCCTGCTGGTTTTCAATCATAAACATTCTTTTCAGGCCATCAAGATAATTGTTTATGGTTTCTCTGCTTATTCCTGTTTCTTCAAATCCCTTAATATCTTTTTCTAAAGTTGCAACTCCCGCAAGGCTGCTTTCGTTTCTTGCAAGGGATCTCAGAAGCTTTTCAACTTTGTCGGGATTGAATTTCAATTCTTCATTTTTGTAAATATCTTCTTCAAGAAATGCTTTTATATATTCTCTTGGAACAAGGTATGCAAATTCGGCATCATATCCTATAGCTCTTGGCCATCCGCCTCTTACTGTTATTTCAGCCAGCTTTTTAATTGAAATATCCTGTGACATTACAGGCTTTATATTGCCGCTGCAAAGCTTCTCCAAAGACACATCGCCTGTCGAATCTCCGGATTCAAAAAGTGACATAGGACGCATATGAAGCTTCGCTATTCTTCCTATTCCGCTGTGCAGCACTCCTTTGTTCTGAGGAGTGGATGAACCTGTAAGTATAAAGACGCCATTAGCAGAAGCCTGATCTACTCTGTATCCGACTGCATCCCATATTGACGGAGCCTCCTGCCATTCATCTATAAGCCTTGGAGTTTCTCCGTCCAGCACATACTCTGCTGCAATTTCTGCAAGCCGCCTGTTCTGAAAATTATTCTCCGGATTTCCGACAAAATACCAGCTGTTGCTATGGTATTCAGAAGTCCATGTCTTGCCGCACCATTTAGGACCTTCTACGCATATCGCACCAAATATTCTCAAATATTTTTCAATAGTTTTGTCTATTATTCTCGGCAAATATTCTTCTCTTTTCATGGCATCTCCCTCATGTTTATATATCATTATTCTTAGTATTCTTTGTTTTTCAGCATACTACGCTTTGCAGTTTTTGTCAATTATACTTTGCAGTTTTTTTGAGTTTCACTTTGCAGTTTTTGAAACAGCTTGACAGCCTGCTGCCCTATGATTATAATATACACATACCCCTAACGGTATGGAGGTGACAATATGAAACAATGCATGGATTCTGCAAACCTGCACAGCAGACTGGCAAAGATATCAGGACAGGTACAGGCTATAGACCGGATGATAGATCAGGATGTGCCCTGCGAGGATATACTCTCACAGATAAACGCTGCCAAATCCGCACTGCACAAGGCAGGTCAGGTTATACTCGAAGGTCATATAAAGCATTGCGTGCGTGATGGAATAGAGCATGGCGATGCTGACAAAACAATAGAGAATTTCACCAAAGCGGTCGAACGCTTTGCAAATATGAAATGATTTTTGAAGCAGCCTTTACGGCTGTTTTATTTTTTGCCCGTTGACAACCTATACCCCTATAAGTATAATATACACATACCCCTATAGGTAGAAAGGAGATATATGTATTATGCAAAACGCTGTAAAAAAAGCAGAGAGCCTGCTTGAGCTTGGCGGTACAAAAAAAGACATAGCACTGCTTGCCATATCAGGTATTGCACTTCTCATAAGTATTTTTGACCTTGTTCCCCTGCCCTTTGACGCTTCATGGATAGCTGTAATACTATGTGGTGTTCCAATAGTAACAGAGGCTGTTATCGGTCTTGTAACCGAATTTGATATAAGGGCTGACGTGCTTGTTTCAATAGCTCTTGTGGCCTCTGTGATTATCGGTGAATATTTTGCTGCAGGCGAAGTTGCTTTTATTATGCAGCTTGGGGCTCTGCTTGAGGATATGACCGTAGCAAAGGCCAGAGCAGGCATCGAAAAACTGGTTCAGCTGACTCCTCAGACAGCAAGAGTCGTAAACGGAGATTCCGAAACGGTAATCCCCGCCATGCAGGTTAAAGCCGGAGATATACTGCGGGTATTTCCCGGAGAGACTGTACCCGTTGACGGTGTCGTGATTTCAGGAAACACCTCTGTAAACCAGGCTGTTATGACAGGTGAATCGCTGCCTGTAGACAAATCGGCAGGTGACAGTGTTTCAAGCGGTACCGTAAACCAGTTCGGCACATTTGAAATGAAAGCCGAAAAGGTCGGCGAGGACAGCTCTATCCAGAGAATGATCAGGCTCGTACAGTCTGCTGATGCAGGCAAGGCAAAAATAGTTGGAATAGCAGACAGATGGGCAACATGGATTGTTGTCATCGCTCTTTCTGCCGCACTCATAACATGGATTGTTTCGGGTGAAATTATCCGCGCCGTTACAATTCTTGTTGTATTCTGCCCCTGCGCACTGGTACTTGCAACTCCTACAGCAATTATGGCCGCCATCGGCAATGCAACAAAACACGGCTTCCTTGTCCGTGAGGGCGATGCCCTCGAACGCCTTGCTGCCGTAAAGGTTATCGCTTTTGACAAAACAGGTACTCTTACATATGGAACGCCTCAGGTTGCAGCAGTAAAAAGCACAGACAGAGATTACACAGATGAAACTGTATACGCATATGCCGCCTCGGTTGAGAAATTCTCGGAACACCCCCTTGGCAAAGCGGTTGTACGCTGCTTCAGAGAAAATATATCAGAAAACATACCTGAATCCGGCGATTTTACTATGATACCCGGCAGAGGCGTATCGGCGCTTATTGAAAACAAAAGAATATATGCGGGAAATTCTAAAATGATGTCTGAAAACAGCATTGAAATACCCGATGAAGCAGTCAGAGAAACAGCCCTGCAGCTTGACAGAGGCTGCACAGTCATTTACATTGCGGTTTCAGACAGGCTGGCAGGATATATCGCGCTTTCAGATACGGTGCGCGAAGAAAGCAGCAGTATGATTTCGGAAATCAGAAAACTTGGAATCATGCCTGTCCTGCTTACAGGAGACAACGAAAAGGCTGCCTCCGCAATAGCTTCTCAGCTTGAGATTGCAGAGGTTAAAGCAAACTGCCTGCCCGAAAACAAGCTTGAATACATATCGGATTATCAGGAGCATAATCAGCCTGTATGCATGATAGGCGACGGCATCAATGATGCTCCCGCGCTGAAAAAATCAGATGTGGGTATTGCCATGGGCGGCGTAGGAAGTGATATTGCTGTAGATGCCGCAGACATCGCTCTTGTGGACGATGAAGTAAAAGAGCTGCCTCATCTGCTGGCGCTTTCAAAGCGTATGATGACAGCAATCAAATTCAACCTGAGCTTTTCGATGGGACTTAATTTCATTGCAATAATACTCGCTATTACAGGGATTCTAAACCCTGTTGTCGGAGCGCTTGTTCATAACGCAGGCTCTGTACTTGTTATAGCAAATTCGGCATTCTTATTAAAATGGAGGAAAAGAAAATGATTTTTAATATTATAGGCTTTGTTATAGGCATACTGATACTGATTGCAGGTATCTACTATTTTGTAAAAGAAAAAAATGATAAAGAATCAAGAAAAATATACGGTATCACAACTCTCGCAGGCGCAGCCGTAACTGTGTTTGTAATTGTCAGGTTTCTGCTGGAAACACTGTAAACAGGAGCCGATACGCAGATAATATTTCAATCGAATCATATATATTATCTGATATCTTTGAGGAATCCGCTTCTGAATAAGAAATACAGTATTTGCATTTTTCCGCAATTTTATATTTTGCAGCATAGACTTTAAGTCGCCTGCAGGAAGTACGGACTGTATATATTCAGGTATTGCGCATATTGAATTCTTTGAATAAGCACAGTCAGCCCTGCAAATAGAAGCTGCCGGTGCATACAGGCACGCAAAACAGCCGGTTTATTATCCGTAAACCGGTTATTCGTCTGTTTGCCTGACCGCCGGTTATAATTGTTCGGCTTTTGCGGTCTTAATATTCAGAAGCTCCTCTATTCTTTTTTCTTAAATACAGCGCCTTCATGCACCGGCACGTTGTACATATTTCTCCATCTTGCGGCTGCACGCTCTATTCGTTTGTAACCCAAAAGCTTCGATGTAAACCCTGCTTCTTCGAATATTTCAATCGGCGGCTTGCCTGCAATATATTCGTTTATAAAATGCTCTTTGAAGCTTTCTTTCCATACAATACGGCTGTCATTACTGGTTATTTTCTCAATCCACTGGTTTTCTCTCAGAATTTCTAAATCTTCCGGGGTTAATTTGCCCTTTCCCATGGTTTTTCTCACTTTCTCGTTTGTATTATGATTTTTTCTGCACTTCCGTATATTTAGATACAGCAGTCGTCCGATCTGCCTGTATCTAAATATACTCTACCACAATTCAGGCTACAGTTCAAGCTCATACATTGTCATTGCCAGCGCTGCAATCCCTGCGGTTTCTGTTCTGAGTATGGTTTTGCCCAGACTGACACATTCATATTTTTTAAGTTCCTTCGCCTCACTGTCTGAAAATCCGCCCTCAGGACCTATTACAATTGCAACGGTTTCGGGCTTATTTTTGAGATTTCTGAGCGAATCTTTGATTGTATTGCCTGTTTCGTTTTCGTATGGAAACAGCACTAAATCAAAGCCTTCCAGCATATTCATCATCTCACAGTCATCAATCGCATCTGCAACCGCTGGAACAATCCCTCTCCTGCACTGTTTGCAGGCTTCATCGGATATTTTTTGCCAGCGCTCTGTTTTTTTACTGACTTTACCATTGTCATTAACTACGGTTCTCTCCATAAACACCGGCACAATACTGTCTACTCCAAGCTCAACGCATTTCTGAACAATCATATCCATCTTGCCTGCCTTGGGTATGCCCTGAAACAGAGTTACTCTTGTCTCAGGCTCTCTTGCAAAGCTCTGCTTGTCTGTAATTCTGAGAGTCGCCTCCGTGGCCGTTATTTCCTCTATAACGCCCTCGTACTCCCATTTCTGCCCGTCTGAAATTTCAACGGTATCACCGGCCTTTAATCTAAGCACCTTTTTGATGTGGTGCAGGTCATCTTTATCTGTGATATATATGTATCTGTCCGAAATGTTTTCGGGCTCTGTAAAAAATCTGCTCATTATTTTTTAAGTCCGGCTGCAATAGTGCGCCATTCTCCTTTTTTCAGAATCTCTATAACCTCGAATCCGCATCTTTTAAGAGTTTCGCAGACCTCCTGCTCCTTGAAATCTATTATACCTGAGGATATATATATGCCTCCGTCCTCAAGATGCTTTGCCACATCCTCTGTAAGCATCATCACAAGATCTGCCATAAGATTTGCGACGACAATATCGGCTCTGCAGGATACGCCTCCGGTAAGATCTCCGTTTCTGATATCCACAAATTCTGATACTCTGTTAAGCTCTGTGTTTTGTTTTGTCACCTCGACTGCAACAGGATCTATATCTATTGCAAGTATGTCCCTGCTTCCAAGAAGTGCGGCGGCTATCGAGAGTATGCCTGAGCCGCAGCCCACATCAAGCACCTTGTCTCCCGGCTTCATGTATTTTTCCATAAGCTGTATGCAGCCTGATGTTGTCTCGTGGGTGCCGGTACCAAAAGCCATACCGGGGTCTATCTCTATTACGAGCTCCTTCTCACCTGCCTCGTAGTCCTCCCACGTAGGCTTAATCACTATTCTGTCTGTAATTTTAGCAGGCTTGAAGTATTCCTTTCATTTATCTACCCAGTCCTCATCGTCAACGATATTATCCTCGACATACAGTCTGCCGAGTTTGACATCCCAGCCGAAAAGACCTTCCATTTCCTTGCTCTTGAGCATCATCATCCTGAGTTTGAGCTGCTGTAGCGCTTCTCTGCCCTCATCTGTATCATCAAAATATACGATAACCTTGTGCTCTGTGTTTACAGGAAAAGCCTTCTCGTCAACATAGTCCCACTCATAGCCTTCTTTTTTGTCCATAATGTTTCTGATCTCATCAGGATCCTCAACTGTGGCTCCCTCAATTCCCATTTTGAGAAGCTCTGCCGTAACCTCCTCGACACCTCTGCTGTTTGTAAATATCTTTGCTTCAATATATTTCATATGATTTCTCCCTCGTTTTAATTTATAGCTTGAGATATTATATACTATCGCCTGCCGCTATTTCAACAGCCTTGGACAATTAAGTCAAAAAATTTACCGGAAGCCGCATATCCTGAAGCCTCCGGACGTAAATTCACATAAGCGTTTCGAATTGTTTCATATCAGGCTCTACTCCCGCATCTCTTTGTTCTATCGCTTTCACAACATCATTGTAGACTCTCTTTGAAACAGGATATCTGTATATCATATATGCGGAGCCCGCCATAAGAAGCGCAGGTATTACGGCAAACGAATTTTCGACCCATAAAAGCGCAGTAGCGCTCTGCACTGCCGCTTCTCCGTTAAATCCCGCAAGCTGCAGAATTATGCCGAGAGTCTGCGCTCCCACAGCCTCCGCGACAGCCTCAGATATAGCCTGAAGCGATACCACGCTTCCTGTTCTGTCCCTGCCGCAAAACAGCCTGTCAACCTCGCACACATCATAAAGCAGCGCAGGTATAAGCTGCCAGTATACCGTCGTTCCTATTGAGAACTGCACAAGAAATATGCACAGCGAAAGCATTCCGTTTATCCCTATAAACTTAAATGCCACAGTCAGTAATGCCGAAAACAGCATACAGCCTATATACACCGTTCTTTTGTCCCAGTGAGCCGAAAGTCTGTTGATTACAGGGGTGAATACAAATCCCGTACAGGTGAACAGCAGCAGCAGGAATGTGATCTTCCAGCCGCTGTAGCCCATATTATATGTGAAATAGTACATACGGTCTCCTGCCGCAATGGCATTCGCTATCAGATAAATCATACTTGCCGCAATAATATACTGCAGAGATTTGAGATTTATCAGATCCCTATATTCGATAAAGATTTCCCTTGCAAAATCAAGAGATATGCTTTTTCTTCTGACAGGCTTCGTATAATCGGGATTGTCGGTTTCCTTTATGTTATATGCGGAAAGCAGAATACCCAGAGAACCTATAATACTTACAAGTATTCCCACATACTGCCACGACGCCGAAGCGCTTTTGCCCATATTCATAAAACAGTCCACACACAGAGTCGGCACTACCATGGAAACTACCATTCCCACTGTATCAAAAACATATGAATAGGATCTCAGAACCGTTCTCTCGTCATAATCTCTGGTAAGCTCAGCTCCCCACGAAAGATACGGTATGAAGAATGTGCTGAACAGCGTCCAGAACACCATTACCATTATCGTATAATATACCAGCTTGACACTGTAGGCGGCATTGATGTTTGTAAACAGAAGCGATGTGCATATGCCAATCGGAATTGCCGCAGCCAGCATAAACGGCTTGCGGTTACCGTATTTTGAATCATAGTTGTCCGAAAAATGCCCTATAAACGGTCCGCAAAGAGCCTCCCATATGGTTCCGAAGGCCACAATGAAGCCTCCTGCAACAGGCTTTATTCCGACTATCGTAGTAAGATAAAACAGCATAAAATTCGTAAACAGATTGTAAAGAGAAGAATCCCCAAGTCCCCCTATGCCATAAAAGATTTTGGTTTTCAGTTTAAGCCTCATAAACACCTCCGGTCAGGCTCCGTATATTTTGCCGCACGTCAAAAAAGTGCAGAGTATGCACAAAAAACAGTTCTCCTGTTGTCCTTCAGAAATTCGGATTTTCCAAAAGATATACGAATCATATTTCGTAATGCAAAAGATAATAACAAATACAGAATATATACCCCTCTGATAAAACGGATTGATATTCCTTCCTATATATTCTAAAGTATACTGTAACCATACAGTCAACGATAATAATGTACATATTTGACCTAAGATGCCGTTTTGCGTTAACTATCTTGCTGAATATTGTACTGATATATACTGTTTTACAGATTTTGTGTTATCATAATTATATATAGTTTAAGGAGGACATCATGGATTCATCTACCCTTATATCTGCCATAGGCATCTGTGCGGCACTTGCAGGCATGGCAGTATTGATATTCAAAAGAGTAACCCCCGTTATAATAGGACCGCTTGCTGCGGTTTTAGTATGTTTTACAAGCAGGATTCCTGTATTTGACGGGCTTACCGAAACCTATCTTTCAGGCGTTGCGGGATTTTTCACATCATATGTTTTTGTATTTCTTCTCGGCAACATATTCGGAAACATCTACCAGAACTCCGGCGCTGCAGCAAAAATCGGAATGATTATATCAAAAAAACTCGGACCCGATCACTGTATGCTGGCCTGTATGCTTTCAGCTGCAATATTAAGCTACGGCGGTATCAACAGCTTTGTAATCATATTCGCCGTATACCCTATTGCGCTGAAGCTGTTTGAAGAAGCGGATCTGCCTACATATCTGCTGCCTGCGATAGTATGCGCAGGTATGTGGACCTTTGCAATGACAGGTCCTTTCACACCTCAGATACCAAACGTTGTTTCTATGGAATATCTGGGCACACCGGCATATGCAGGCCTTGTTCCCGGTCTTGCAGGAGCTGCTTCAATGTTTGTCGGAATCATCATATATATGAACAGGCAGGGCAAAAAAGCAAAGCTCCGCGGCGAGCATTTCCAGTGGCCGGAGGGTATCAAACGCGTAGACGAAAAGGACGACACTCCAAACGGTCTCGTGTCTGTAATACCAATTGCTTTCGTGCTTCTTGTATTTAACCTTACAAAGCTTGATATAATCATATGCCTGCTGCTTGGCATACTGCTGGCGCTTGCTCTGTTCTGGAGATACCTGCCAAAAGATGAAATGCTCAAAATGTTTAACGACGCGGCAGTTTCGTCAATAACAATAATAATGAATACGGCTGCCATAGTAGGCGTAGGCTCTGTAATCAAGGGAGCTTCTTTTTACAGCTTTGCAACGGATCTGCTTATGAATTCTGACGCAAATCCGTATGTTGTGGCAGCGGTAGGCGCAAATATATTCTCAGGCATATTAGGCTCCGCTTCAGGCGGCATATCCCTCGTATATGAAACACTTGGCGATACATTCCACCAGTATGCGGCTGCCGGATACAATCTGGGCTTCATACACAGGCTGTGCGCAGACGGCTGCGGCGGTCTTGATTCGGTACCTTGGAACGGCTCAATAGTTTCAGTGTTTGCAGTATGTCATGCAACCCACAAGCAGTCATACAAATATAATTTTGTTTCCTGTCTTGTAATACCGCTGAGCTGTACTATGCTGATTGCGCTGCCGATATGTATACTGCTTGGATAAGGTGACTCAAATGAAGGATTTGATTTTTGAAAAAAGTAATAATACAGGTATAATCACTTTTAACAAAGAGCAGGATATGAACTGCCTCAATGCCGGATTTATCGAAGATATCAGCCGGACAATCGACAGCGTTTTAGATGAGCCTGATATATATGTTCTGATTTTTACAGGGGCAGGCAAGGCTTTTTCGGCAGGTGCAGATGTCAGGGAGATGCTTGACAAGGACAGCGAACAGATATACGAATGGTCTGCACTTGGCAGCTATCTCAATCTCAAAATCGAAAATCTGTCCATACCGACGATAGCCGCAATAAACGGCTATGCTTTCGGAGGCGGACTTGAGCTTGCTCTTGCGTGCGATCTGCGTATCGCATCCGATACTGCGGTAATGGGACTTACCGAAACAGGCCTTGGCACAATATGCGGCGCAGGCGGGACTCAGAGGCTGCCGAAAATCATAGGAGAAAGCAGAGCCAAAGAGCTTATTTTCACAGGCAGACATATCAGCGCTGACGAGGCCTTTGACATAGGTCTTGTAAACAGAGCGGTGCCACCGGATGACCTGAAACACTCTGCCCTGTCGCTTGCAGATGCAATCTGCAAAAATTCTCAGCCGGCAGTGCGTCTTGCCAAAAAAGCAATAGCTTATTCAGAAAACACCATAACTGCGGAGGGCTGCCTTGCAGAGCGCAGACTGTTTGCACAGACCTTTGAAACAGAGGATCAGAAAACCGGTATGACCGCTTTTGTAAACAAAGAAAAAAACGTTAAATTCAACAACAGATAAGGACAAAAAAATGACAGCAAAATTTATTACTGCCGCGCAGGCAGCGGCGATGATAAAAGACAATTCCACAGTAGGCATCGACGGGTTTATCAGTTTCTGTCTTGCAGATGATATTCTTACCGAAATCGAAAACAGATATATCAGCGAAAATCACCCTCGCAATATTTCGGTTGTAAATGTTGCGGGAGTAGGCGGAGACGGCAAAAACAGAGGCATGAATCATCTCGCACATGAAGGCCTTATAGGCAGGCTCCTGTGCAGCAATCTAAGCCTTGCCAACAAGGTGTACCCTCTGATAATGAACAACTCCTTTCCTACATTTATGATACCTCAGGGAGTTCTGGCAAATATGATGCGTGCTGTAACATCAGGCAAACCCGGTGTAATAACCAGAGTCGGAATGCATACATTTGTAGACCCTCGTGTGGACGGCGGCAGAATAAACAAAGCGGCCTGCGACAGCAGGGATGAGGTTGTAAGCCTTGTCAGACTGGCGGGTGAGGACTATCTGTTTTACCCTGCTTTCCCTCTTGATGTGGCTATTGTCAAAGGCAGCATTGCCGATGCTGACGGTAACATATCTCTTGAAAACGAAGCTCTCCATATCGAACAGTACGAAATGGCAGCGGCAGCCAAAAACTCCGGCGGCATTGTCATGGTTCAGGTTGACAAAACGGTCGAAAAAGGAAGCATACATCCTCAAAAGATAAAGCTTCCCGCTGCGCTTGTGGATTATGTAATCGTAGGAAACCCTGCAAACACCGGACAGCATTTTATAGGTGACTGTAAGCCGGTTCCCTCATGGAGCGGTCACGAGAGGATTCCTTTTGAAAGTATCAAAGCAATGCCTCTATGTGCCGACAAGGTTATATGCAGAAGAAGCATATTTGAGCTTCACAAAAACGATTTTATCAATTTAGGCATAGGTATTTCAATGGATGTATCCGCTGTATTAAATGAAGAGGGTCTGATACAGCAGGTTTCCTCAAGCATAGAATCGGGAGTTATCGGCGGAGTACCCGCTCCCGGCATTGCAACGGGAGCCGCCTATAATCCGACTGCAATACTAAAACAGCCTGATATATTTGATCTTTACGACGGCGGAGGCATAGATTTTGCCTGTGTCGGCGCTGCCGAAATAGATATGCACGGTAATGTCAATGTTTCAAGGTTTGCAGGCAAGGTTACAGGTCCCGGCGGGTTTATAAATATAACTCAGGGAGCCAAAACTCTTTGCTTCCTCGGCACGTTTACGGCAGGCAAAAAAGACATACGCATTGAAAACGGCAGGCTCAATATAGTGCAGGACGGACCTCACATCAAATTCAAAAAAGATGTTGACCATATCACTTTTTCGGGCAGATATTCTCTCGAAAAAGGCACTCAGAAGGTTTTTTATATTACAGAACGTGCAGTGTTTACACTCACAGAGCAGGGGCTGACACTGATTGAAACAGCGCCCGGTATAGATATCGAAAAAGATATTTTCGCAAAAATGGAATTCAGACCTGTAATATCACCCGAGCTTAAAACCATGGACGAAAGACTTTTCAGACCTGAACTTATGAAGCTTGCTCTCAAAACCCAATAAAACCGCCTGCCATACGACAGACGGTTTTTATAATTGTTCAGGTTATTTATTTTCGTTGTTTACAACTGCCTGAGCCGCTGCAAGTCTTGCGATAGGAACTCTGAACGGTGAGCAGGATACATAGTTTAATCCTGTTCTGTAGCAGAAATCTATTGTCTTAGGATCTCCGCCATGCTCTCCGCAGATACCAAGCTTGATGTTAGGTCTTGTTTCCTTGCCAAGCTCTACAGCCATCCTGACAAGCTTGCCTACTCCCACCTGATCAAGCTGCTGGAACGGATCTTCCTCAAATATGTTCTTGTTTCTGTATTCCTTGATGATAGCTCCTGTATCGTCTCTTGAGAAACCGAATGTCATCTGAGTAAGGTCGTTTGTACCGAATGAGAAGAATTCTGCTTCTTCTGCAATTTCATCTGCTGTAAGTGCAGCTCTCGGAATTTCAATCATAGTACCTACAAGATACTTGAAGCTTACTCCCTCTCTTGCAAACACTTCGTCAATCTTCTTTGTTACAGTCTTTTTAACATCTGCAAGCTCTGCCTTTGATCCTACTAACGGAATCATAATTTCAGGCACGATGTCATATCCTTTTTCTTTTCTTACTTCGATTGCAGCCATAATTATAGCTTCTGCCTGCATCTCTGCGATTTCAGGGAATGTTACTGCAAGACGGCAGCCTCTGTGACCCAGCATAGGGTTGAACTCGTGAAGCTCCTCAGCCTTCTTTGCAAGCTTTTCGTAAGGCACATTGATTGTCTTTGAAAGCTCGTGCAGCTCTTCGTCTGTATGAGGAATGAACTCATGCAGAGGCGGGTCAAGAAGTCTGATTGTTACAGGTCTTTCTTCCATTACCTCATAAATGCCCTTGAAGTCGCCCTTCTGATACGGCAGCAGGAATGCAAGAGCTTCTCTTCTCTCTTCTTCTGTATCAGCCATAATCATTCTTCTGATTGCAGGGATTCTTTCGTCTTCAAAGAACATATGCTCTGTTCTGCAAAGTCCGATACCCTCTGCGCCGAATTCTACAGCCTGTTTTGCATCTCTAGGGTTGTCCGCATTTGTTCTTACTTTCAGTGTTCTGATTTCGTCAGCCCATTTCATGATGGTTCCGAAATCTCCGGAAAGTTCAGGAGCTTTTGTTGCAACAAGTCCCTTGTATACGCTTCCGTCTGTACCGTTGAGTGATATATAGTCGCCTTCCCTGAAAGTATATCCTCCGGCTTCTAAAGTCTTGGCCTCTTCGTTTACTTTGATTTCCGAGCAGCCCGATACGCAGCATTTGCCCATGCCTCTTGCCACTACCGCAGCGTGTGATGTCATACCGCCTCTTGCTGTAAGTATACCTTCTGCAGCCACCATGCCCGCAAGATCCTCAGGTGATGTTTCAAGTCTTACAAGAACTGCTTTTTCGCCGTTTGCAGCAGCCTCTACAGCATCTGCGGCATTGAAGTAGATTTTACCTGCTGCAGCGCCCGGTGATGCTGCAAGACCTCTTGTGAGAATCTCTGCTTTTTTAACTTCGTCTGCATCGAATGTAGGGTGAAGCAGCTGGTCTATCTGACCCGGTTCAAGTCTTGTAACGGCTGTTCTCTTGTCGATAAGGCCTTCGTTTTCCATGTCAACCGCAATCTTTACTGCTGCGGCTGCTGTTCTTTTGCCGTTTCTTGTCTGGAGCATAAACAGTTTGTTTCTTTCAACTGTAAATTCCATATCCTGCATATCGCAGTAGTGTTTCTCGAGAATTTCGGCGATTCTTGTGAAGTCTTTGTAAACCTCAGGAAATGCCTGTTCCATCTCTGCTATAGGCTGAGGTGTTCTGATACCTGCAACCACGTCTTCGCCCTGTGCGTTTACAAGAAATTCTCCGAAAATCCTGTTTTCGCCGTTTGCAGGGTTTCTCGTGAATGCAACACCTGTTCCCGATGTATCTCCCATATTGCCGAATACCATTGACTGCACGTTTACTGCAGTACCCAGGTTACCCGGAATATTGTTGAGCTGTCTGTAAAGTATGGCTCTTTCGTTGTTCCATGATCTGAATACAGCCATTACTGCTTCCATAAGCTGGTCTTTAGGGTTCTGAGGGAAATCTCTGCCCATTTCTTTTTTAACAAGCAGTTTATAGTCTGCAATGATTGACTTGAGATCCTCTGTTGTAAGGTCCACGTCGTATTTGCAGCCTTTTTCTTCTTTTTTGGCATCAAATATAGCGTCAAACTTAGTCTTAGGAATTTCCATTACAACATCGCCGAACATCTGAATGAATCTTCTGTAGCTGTCATATGCAAATCTTTCGTTTTCTGTAAGGTTTGCAAGACCTACAACAGCGTCATCGTTAAGACCGAGGTTGAGTATTGTGTCCATCATGCCCGGCATTGAGAATACTGCGCCCGAACGTACTGAAACCAGTAACGGATTGTCAACGCTGCCAAACTTTTTGCCTGTAACGTTTTCAAGCTCTGCAAGATGTTCATAAATCTCATCGATTGTAGCATCGCTTATTTTCTTACCTTCTTCATAGTAATTGTTACAGGCTTCTGTAGTAACAGTAAAACCGAAAGGAACCGGGAGGCCAATCTTTGTCATTTCCGCAAGGTTGGCACCTTTTCCGCCCAGAAGGCTTCTCATATCTTTTGAGCCTTCATTAAATGAATAAACAAACTTTGACATAACATTTAATCTCCTTTTCAATTAAAATACTAGTCTTTCTTCTATATAGTTTCGAACCTGTTCAACAGGAATACGAACCTGCTCCATTGTGTCTCTGTCTCTTACAGTTACACATCCGTCGGTTTCTGTATCAAAGTCAACGCAGATACAGAACGGCGTACCGATTTCGTCTTCACGACGGTATCTCTTGCCTATCGAGCCTGCAGCGTCATAGTCAACCATAAAATGCTTTGAAAGCTCCTCATGGATAGGCTCTGCAACATCTGAAAGCTTCTTTGCAAGCGGAAGCACAGCTGCCTTGAACGGTGCAAGCGCGGGATGGAATCTCATAACGACTCTTGTGTCCTCCTTGCCCTTGGCATCTGTCAGTGTTTCTTCGTCATAGGCCTCAACCAGAAATGCAAGCGCAACTCTGTCTGCGCCAAGTGACGGCTCTATACAGTAAGGTATATATTTTTCACCTGTTTCGGAATCAACATAATTCATTTCCTGACCCGAATGCTCGCTGTGCTGTCTTAAATCAAAGTCAGTTCTGTCTGCGATGCCCCACAGCTCGCCCCAGCCGAACGGGAACAGATATTCAATATCTGTTGTGGCGTTGCTGTAGTGTGACAGTTCCTCCTGCTCATGGTCTCTCAGCTTGAAATGTTCTTGTTTCATGCCAAGTGATCTCAGGAAGTCTGCGCAGTAGTCTTTCCAGTATGCGAACCATTCAAGGTCTGTGCCGGGCTTGCAGAAGAACTCAAGCTCCATCTGCTCAAATTCTCTTGTTCTGAATGTGAAGTTGCCCGGTGTTATCTCATTTCTGAAGGATTTGCCGACCTGAGCAATACCGAACGGAATTTTTTTTCTTGCAGATCTCTGCACGTTTTTGAAGTTTACAAATATGCCCTGTGCTGTTTCGGGTCTTAAATAAATCTCAGATTTTGAATCTTCGGTAACACCCTGAAACGTCTTGAACATAAGGTTGAACTGTCTGATGCCTGTAAAATTGCTTTTGCCGCATTCAGGGCACACAATGCCTTTTTCGGCGATAAACCCTTCGAGCTTGTCGTTTGGCCAGCCGTCAACCGTAACGTCATCCGTGCCGTTTTCGTGCAGGTAGTCCTCTATGAGCTTGTCGGCTCTGAATCTTGCCTTGCACTCTTTGCAGTCTATAAGCGGATCTGCAAAGCCGCCTACATGGCCTGATGCAACCCATGTCTGCGGGTTCATAAGGATTGCAGCGTCAAGACCTACATTGTATTTTGACTCCTGTACGAATTTTTTCCACCATGCTTTTTTGACGTTGTTTTTGAATTCAACTCCAAGAGGACCGTAATCCCATGTGTTTGCAAGACCTCCGTAAATATCGGAACCCGGGAATATAAATCCTCTGTTCTTGCATAGGGCCACGATTTTTTCCATTGTTACTGCTCTGTCCATCTTCTAAAATTACCTGCTTTCTTTATTCTGTCTTGTCTGTAATATCAACGATTTTTACTGCGCCGTCAAGCTCCTCTGCCATTTCTTCTTCAACGGCGTCTGCGGCTTTTTCGATATCCTCTGCGATATTGATTGCAAAATCGTCTTTTGATTCTCTGGCTGCGTCAATTCTTGTTCTGGCCGCCTCTGCCACATCCCTGGCCTTGTCTTTGACATTCTCTATGGTTTCGTCAATGCCGGCCTCTGCCGCTTTTGTTTTCACGCTCTCATATATGTCAGCGCCCCTGTCTACGGCTTTTTCGGTCAGGTCCTTGGCTCTGTCCTTGACATTTGCAAAGGTTTCGTTAAGGTTGTTCTCAACTGCCTTGGCTTTGGCTGTCTCATATAAGTCTGCGCTTTTGTTTTTGACGCCTTCAAGTACAACCGCACTTTTTTCGACAACATCATCGAATTTATCATTGGCAATTTCACTGACATCAATCACACTGCCGTCATCTTTGATGACTTCAATAGTGCATTTGAAACCAAAAGTGGCCGCTGTTGCAACTATGATTGCAAAAGGAGCGATAAGGGTGCTTACGATACCCACATTGACAGGCACGTTGAGCATAATCTCTCCGTCTTTTTTGACTACTATCTTTGAAACATTGCCTTTTTTGACGATTTCTTTGATTTTGGCAAGTATCTCCTCACCTTTTTTGCCAAAGCTTCCGGATGTTTTCTCGTCTATTGATTCTTCGATTGCAATTATTGCATCTACAACGCTTCCTTCTGAATTTTCAAGAGCTTCTTTTGCTTCCTTGTAGCTTACTCCGGTTCTGTCCTTAACCAGTTCAATTTTTTCTAATGTAATCTCCATACTGTTACCTCCTGATATTATCCTCAATGAAAGCCTCGCTTTTGAGGCTGCCCACATCGAGATGATAAGAAATATATTTTTTTATTATTTCCTCAATCTGATCCAGTATCGGCTGCTGCAGCGCCAGATTTTTGAAATCAGAAAGCGGTTTTTTTACAAAATACCTCAATATACCTACTATATCAAACTTGATTGTATAAATCAATCCGTCATTATCATAATTTGCTGTATTTTGATAACATTTTTTACATAGCAGGCCTCCGTCCGGTATACTGAATACAACAGGCTCAGACTTTTGCCCGCATTGTATACAGGATTCAAGGCCGGGCATAATGCCCAGTATCTTGAGAACCTTGATCTGATATGCAAGCACCAGCGTTTCAAATCTGCTTTCTCTTGCTTCAAGCTCGGCAAAAAAATCGCATATCAGCTTCATCACCGCCGGCTGAGGCTGGTCATAGGGTATTGTTTTTTCGGTAAATTCAAGCACATAGGATGCAGCCATGTATTTGTCCACATTCTCGCCAAGACCGTAAAAGCTTCTGATGGTTTCGGCGCTGTCAATGCTGTAGGTATCTCTGTTTTTGAATATCTGGTATCTGCCGTAGGTAAACGGTCTCATTGCAAGGGCGGATTTGTTTCTGCCGCCCTCATTGATGCGGCTTCCTGCGCTTATCTTGCCGTATCTTGCCGACAGCAGCACGATCATACGTCTGCCTCCAACCGTTTTTATCTGTTTCAGAACTATGCCTTCTGTTTCAAACTTCATTTCTGATCCCTGTATCCGAAATTGGAAAGTGCAAAGTCGCTGTCACGCCAGTTTTCTCTTACCTTTACCCAGAGTTTCAGAAAAACCTTAGTACCTATAAGGGCTTCTATTTCCTCTCTGGCGCTTTTGCCTATTCCTTTTAATTTCTTACCGTCTCTGCCTATGATTATTCCCTTGTGGGATTTTTTTTCACAGTAAATGACAGCACCTATTCTGGTAAGTCTGCCTTCCTCCTCGTAGCTTTCGATTTCAACGGCAACTCCGTGAGGCACCTCATCTCTGAGGTAAAGCAGCAGTTTTTCTCTGATTATCTCGCTTACTATAAATCTCTCCGGGTGGTCTGTTATCATATCCTCCGGAAAATACATCGGCCCCTCCTCTGCCATGTCCTCAAGCATTGATATGAGGTCGCTGACATTGGTTGAGTTAATCGCCGATGTACCTATTATATGTTCAAATATTCCCATGCTGTCATAGGCTTTATATATTCTGCTGTACTTGTCCGGATCCATTGTGTCCATTTTGTTTATGACAAGAATTTTGGGAGTATCCACACCCTGCAGCATATCCGCAATGTATCTGTCACCGGGGCCTCTGTCAATCTCATCATCTACAAGAAACAGTATCACATCCACTTCTTTAAGGGTGCTGACAGCTGTTTCGGTCATAAAGCTTCCCAGTTTGTTTTTTGCCTTGTGTATTCCCGGCGTGTCTATGAATATGAACTGAACTCCGTCCCCTGTATCATCAAGGCTTGTGTATATGCCTCTGATTCTGTTTCTTGTGGTCTGGGGCTTGTCCGTTGTAATTGCTATTTTCTCTCCGAGTATTGAGTTAAGCAGAGTCGATTTGCCCACATTCGGCCTGCCTACAATCCCTATAAATCCTGATTTCAAATTATTCCTCCAGTCTGAAGCCGTAAGGCATCAGTTCTCTTAAAGTTACTGCTGCAAGATGCTCCTCATCCGTTCCCGAAACCACTTTGAGGTCCGGGGCAAATTCATACATAAACTGTCTGCATATGCCGCATGGCCGGCCGTCCTGCTTTGCGGTGGCTATAACTATGCGGTCAAACTCTCTCTCTCCCTCCGATATGGCCTTGACCATGGCGGTTCGCTCCGCACAGATTGTCGCCCCGAAGGATGAGTTTTCGATATTCACACCCGAATAAACTCTGCCGCTTCTGCCCACAAGCATTGCGCTTACAGGGAACTTTGAAAACGGGCAGTATGAGTTTTTGAGGTTTGCTTTAGCTTTTTTGTACAGGTCTATGTCTAACTGTTCTATCTGCATCTTTACCTCCCAAGATCAATCCTGTTCATTACGGCTTCTTCTTTTTGTCTCATTATCTGTTTTTCGTCCTGTTCCATATGATCATATCCCATAAGATGAAGCAGGCTGTGAGTGAAAAGATATATTATCTCTCTTTCGGGGCTGTGGCCGAATTCCTCTGCCTGAAGCATCGCTTTTTCGGTGCATATAACCACATCTCCCATAATTATCTCCCCTGTCCCGGGGAAGTCCTCCACGCTCTCAAACTGAGGAAACGACAGGACGTCCGTAACGGAATCCACTCCTCTGTATTCTCTGTTGAGCTGCTGTATTTCCTCCATATCCACAAAGGTGAGGCTTATCTCTGCAAGGTTTTCGTCTACACCCTCAAGCTCAAGGCATACCTTTGCGGCTTCTTCTATTTTGTTCATCATTGCCTGCTTAGGCAGGTTTTCTCCGTCTACTGTTATATTCATATATTAATCTTCCTTTGGCGGGTTTTTTTCGTAGTATTTGTCGTATGCGTTGATTATCTTCTTCACAAGCTCGTGGCGCACCACGTCTGTATCTTTGAGGAAGCAGAAGTCTATATCCTCCACTCCTTTGAGGACTTTTACAGCTTCTGTCAGCCCTGAGGTCTTGCCTCTCGGCAGGTCTATCTGCGTGATATCGCCTGTAACAACAACCTTAGAGCCAAAGCCCATTCGGGTCAGGAACATTTTCATCTGCTCTCTTGTGGTGTTCTGCGCCTCATCGAGAATGATAAAGGAGTTGTCTAATGTACGGCCTCTCATATACGCCAGCGGCACAACCTCTATTATTTCTTTTTCTTTGAGTCTCAGAGCCGTATCTCTGCCAAGTATGTCATAAAGCGCATCATAAAGAGGTCTGAGATACGGGTCAACCTTGTCCTGAAGATCTCCCGGCAGAAATCCCAGACGTTCGCCTGCTTCAACCGCAGGTCTTGCAAGGATTATCTTCTGCACGTCTTTTTTCTTGAATGCGTTTACCGCCATTGCCACTGCAAGGTAGGTCTTGCCGGTGCCCGCAGGCCCGATTCCGAACACCACATCCCTGTTTCGCATACTTCTGATGTAGTATTTCTGACCCAGTGTCTTGGGTTTCAAGGGCTTGCCCATATGTGTGTAGCACACTATGTCTGTGTCCATCCGGCTCTCCGCATATGATATTCCCTGTCTGCACAGTTCTATAACATATGATACCTTCTGTGTGTCGAGCTTCTCTCCTTTTTTGATAATGGCTATAAGCTCGTTTATCACTTTTTCGGCGGTTTCAATGCTGTCGCCTTTGATTGTAAGCATATTGTCTCTCTGTATGATAACCACGCCCAGATGCTCCTCGATGAGTCTCAGGTTGCAGTCCAGATTGCCAAACAGCTCTCCCCTGTCAAACGTATCCTCAATTATAATTGCTTTTGCCGTATTGTTAACGCTTTGTGTCACTAACTGTTATCTCCTCTTCTTTGCCTATTTGCTGTCTTACCTCCAGCTGCGCATATATAACTATTATATTTTCTTCTGATGAAAATTTCAAACTTTTATTAAGAATTTGTGCATCTTCCGGCAGATTTTCTTTTATTTCCGCTCTGAGTTTGGCCTCTGCCGCCTTTTTTATATCCTTTTTCGAGCGTTTTTGTTTTTTCAGGTGTATTTCATTTATCTTTCCAAACTCCGCTCTGACGGGAATTATCCTGCTTTTTACTGTTTTGAGCTTCTTTTTTTCGGATATTTTATAGCCGCCCGTAATATTCTCTGACGAAAGCCCTATATCTCCAAGCTGTATATTTATATACGGTATGAATCTGCCTGTGGTTTCTTTTTTGTATTCCTGTTTTGCCTCATAAAAAACATACTCGCAGGGTCTTATGCCTGTAACCTCGCCTTCGGCGTGAACGTAATACTCTTTGAGATTTTCGGCCGGTGTGCCGTAGGCTGTGCTTTCGACAGGCACTCTGCCCGATATCAGCACCATGCCTTTTTTGACATACTGACCTTCTTTAACGTTTCTTTCCCCATTATATACTCTGATTGTGTCGATATAGCAATCGGTATCTGAAACTATATTGCATACTTCTGTGTTTTTTTCTTCGTCTGATTCCCTGTACCGTGCCTCCGCTATGTCCACTACCGCTTTTCGCCCTTCGTATTTAACGGATATATATGTAATGTTATTTGACATCGAAAACACCGCCCTCTTTATATCCGAGGTGTCCTGATTTATTCTCGCCCCCTCGTAAAGCCCTGCTTCCGCAAGTGTCTGTCTGATGTCCTGCTCACTGATGCTTTCATATCCCGTAATCTCTATTTCGGCCACAAACAGGCTCTGGTAGAATATGAGGAATGCAAATATTCCTATGCCGATTATTGTTGTTTTGCGCTTCCATATATATTCTAAAGCAGGGGCATAGCCTCCTGAGGAAACAACTGCTATCCTGTATCTGCTGCCGGCTGCCCGCCTGAGTCTGTCAAGGTCAGAAGCCATTATCACCGCTTCTGCTGCGGTGTCATCTATGAATATAAGGTTTTTGAATCTGATATGCTGCTTCATACAGACCGATATCAGCCGGTTTATTTCAAAGCCTTCAATCCGTACTGTTTTCCTGTGTGCCAAAAAACTGTATTTTTTCCACCTCACCTGCAACCTGCACCCTTTCTTCTTCAATCTCCTGTATTCTGAGTCCGCTTCCGTTTACCGAAACAAATCTACGTCCGCAGGAAACGGTAAGCTCGCTGTCTGAAAGCAGTATTATCTGCTTGACATTATCTATTATCACAGTGTTGCCGCCGCATAATATTCTCGGCAGATTCACATTAAAGTCAAAAATTATTTCATCAAGTATTGCACCCATTAAACTCACCCCGCTTAATTTTATGCAATAAAAAACAGGATAGACTAATTTCTATCCTGTTTGTATTTATGCAAGAAATTCTTCGATGATTTTGCGTACATCGCTGCCGTCTGCAACACCTTTGACTTTGCCCATAACGGCTCCCATGAGCTTGCCCATGTTTTGCCTGCCGTTTTCGATGCCAAGGTCTGCTGCAGTGGCTTTAACTATATCTCTGATCTCATCAGCGCCAAGCTGTGCAGGGAGATATTTCTGTAAAACCTCAATTTCCTGTTTATATGCATCTGCCAAATCCATTCTGCCGGCCTTCTCAAAATCAGAAAGTGCATCTTTTCTCATCTTTACCTGCTTGGCAAGTATCGCAATAATGCCTTCGTCATCAAGTTCTTTGCGGTTGTCTATCTCATACTGCTTGACCGCAGCACGAGCAAAACTTATTGTGTTTTTTCTGACTTCGTCCTTTGCCTTCATGGCATCCTTGAAATCAGACATAAGCTGTTCTTTTAGTGACAATTCAATTCACCTCTAATCTGTACTGCTTTAGTATTTCTTAGCCTTTTTTCTTGCAGCTTCAGATTTCTTCTTTCTCTTTACGCTAGGCTTTTCGTAATGTTCTCTTTTTCTTACTTCTGCCATAACGCCATCTCTTGCGCAAGAACGCTTAAATCTTTTCAAAGCGCTTTCAAGACTCTCATTTTCTCTTACTATAACCTGTGCCATACCTGTTTCACCTCCTGACTTTAAATAAATATCTGGCTGAATGGTTTGCATATAGCGATATTATACTATCATTCACTCCAATTATCAAGGGGTTTTTTGTATTTGTTTTTGCAGTTGGAATGCCTTACCTGTATATATCTTGTAGCTCATGAACTCCCTATTGTTTAAAACTTTCTATTCCTCTTACCATCGATTCCCCTCCAGACATCTGACATCATTTCCTCA
>CAVDMD010000022.1:0-22848 GCA_963609975.1 bacterium
TATAAAATCAGACAGTCCACCAACATTACTGTCAATGAACTGTCCGTATTTATAAGGTATCTATCTACCCAGCCTCATCTGCTTCTGTGCAGCTATATCCACCATTCGATCTCTTATTCAGTTATTTACCTGTCAAAGTCGTTTTCATTATCACCTTGTCCAAAAGCACCAGCAGCGACGGCAGTACCAGCAGTATCATCAGTACAGATACTATAGTGCCTCTGCCCAGCAGAAGTCCCACCTGACTTATGGCTGTTTCGGATGATACGAAATGCACTACGAGTCCTGCGGTTATAAGGATAAGGCCTGATGTGAATATTGACGGAAGCGCTGTTTCGATGGCGCCTGCAACGGCTGCTCTCCTGTCCATACTCCTGCGGCCTTCAAGATAATACGAGGATACAAGTATTCCGTAATCTATGGTTGCGCCCATCAGTATGCATACCGCCACAATATAGCTCATAAAGAATATACTGCTGCCTGCTATATATGACATACTCATAGATATCCATATGGAGCCCTGAATGGCCAGTACAAGTATTACAGGAACCGAAAGCGATCTGAATGTCAGGAATACAATCACCAGCATTGAAATTACCGTAAATATGGATATAAGTTTCAGGTCGCGGGCAAATGATTCTTTGAGGTCATAGGTCGTTATCAATTCTCCTGCAGCGTAGGCGTCATCTCCGTATACAGCTTTGAGCCTGTCGTTGAGCTGCTCTGTAAATTCAAACGACTCCTGACTTTCCACAGGCAGATTTACGCTGATAAGGTATCTTGAGTAGCTGTCTCCTCTAAACAGATCCTCTGCCCTGTCTATATCTTCTTTTGCATCTCTGATGTCGGATTTTTTCTGCTCATCGATTCTGTCCCTGAGAAGCTCGTTTGTATCCATATTGTCATACAGGAAATTCACCATATTCTCTGCAGTTACAGGCTCGCTGCTGTAGAGCCTGTCTGATACCGCATATTTTATGAATATACCGGAAACCTTATCTTTACTTATATCTGCGGCGCTGTCTGTTTTTATGTTGTTTTGAAGCCTGCTTACTCTGCTGTATATCCGGCTGTATGTAAAGCTTCCTTTTGCGGAGAATGTATCGTATACCGTCTGCATATCCTCAAGCTGAGCTTTGTTTTCGGAGCTCAGCTCTGATGATACCATATTGTCTGAAAGCATAAACGATGTCATTTTGATGCCACTGACTGAGATATCGGGTATTCTGCCGTTTTTGCCAAGATAGCTGATATAGAGCTGTTTTGCGGTATTATCGGATATTCCCTCAGAGGTTTTGCCTGTAAGTATATGAGTTATATCTGCAAGGCAATCCGAAAATTCATCATACGGATAGGCTTTGTATACATCATCAAGCACCTGTTCATAAACGGCTATCTGTTTAATCTGCTCGGTGCTCAGAAGCCCCATGACCTCAAGGTGCTCCATCAGGCTGATGTATTTGATTTTCTGTCCTTCGGGGCATACCTCTGCTGCAATGTATGCTGCCTGAGGCTGCTGCACGCCGTACTGTCCCGCAAGTATGTTTTTTATGTCCTCCTGCGATAGCTTCTGGTTGAAGGTACTCTCTATTCTGTCAATTGAGGCTGACAGTTTTTTGAGCTGCGCCGTATTGCTGCTGAGTCTGCCTGATATGACATAATCGAGCATGGTTTTGAATTTAACCTTGTCATTTCTGACATATCCGTTTTCAAAGGCATAGAGCCTGTATATGTTTTTTATTTCGGTTCTGTCTATATCCCCATAATCTTTGAGAGTACCGTAAAACGCTCCGGCAGTATTGCTGCCGCTCATAAGTTTGTATATGTCGCTTATTTTGTTTATGGCTGCAACTGTATCGCCGTCTGTGTATCTGTCTGTATCGCTGTCTGTATTTACGAGTTTATGCGCATAGGCTATAAATTCGGGCATGGTCATTTTTACGCTTATTTCGCCGCCGTAAAGCTGATACATGGTGAAAAGCTGTTTTGCTTCTTCTGCGGATATGTCGAATCTGTCCGCCGCCTTGCTGATGCTGTATTTTTCAAGCACTGTGTTTTCATATGATGTGCAGTCTCTCAGCACGCCCTGCCGGTCAAGAAATGACAGAAGCTGCTCCTGAGCCGCAATATTCTCCTCCTCTGTACCTGTCCTGTATGTAACAGCTATCTGGCCGGATGTCCCGAAAACTTTCTCAATCTGCGCCGAATCGGCAGCCGCTTCGTTTGCCGAAAACTCGTAGGAATTATTGGCGCTTACTATACAGCCTGCAGCTATAAAAGCTATGGCTATGGCCGTAACGGGTATTGCTTTTTTCATTGCGATGCCCGCCAGCATACCGCTTCTTAGTGAAATCGGTTTTTTCTTTGTTTTTCTGAGGATGCGGTCGCACAGGACGATCACTCCCGGAAGCATTGTAAACACCAGAATCGCGGATATTACAATACCTTTCATAAGAACAATTCCTATATCAAAGCCTATTTTGAAGTTCATAAATACAAGAGCAAACAGTCCTGCTATGGTGGTGAGAGCACTGCAGCTTACAGGGTTAAGGCAGGCTGTAAGGGCTTCGCTCATTGCTTTTTTGTTGTCATCTGTTCCAAGCTGTTTTTTGTGGTATGTGTTGAGCAGGATTATGGAATAGTCCATAGACAGCGCAAGCTGCAATATCGCTGCAACCGAATTTGTTATATATGAAATGTCTCCGAGAAACACATTGGTTCCTCTGTTGATGATTATTCCTATCCCTGCAACCAGCAGAAACATAACAGGCTCAAGCCACGACGTTGCCGTAAGCATCAGTATGATAAGAACTATGGCTATGCTGATTGCAAGCATTACAGGCACCTGCGCGGTTATTTTCTCTTCAAGAGTTTTTTTCTCGTAGCCGCTGCCTGCAAAGTATGCTCCCATGCCGGAGTATCCGGCTTTGAGTTCATCTGCCAGAGTGTCAAGCTCCTCTGAATAGTCATCACCGTCTGTTGTTATAACAAAGAGGGCACTGCCGTTCTGGTAATAATTTTCGTCATCCGCATCGAATTTGGCATTGAGCACATTGTCCATATCACTGATATCCTCTGCAATGCTCTCTGCCTCATCTGCGGAAATATCGGGTATCATCATCCGGATATTGCCTGTCAGCCCGAATTCATCCTCCATAATGTCAAGGGCTATGGCTGTCTGCGTATCCTTGTCAAGATATGAGGCATTGTCGTAATTCACTCCCACTCTGCCCATCAGAAACGCACATACCGCAGCAGCTGCCAGAACAATTACCAGTATATATATTCTCAAATTCACTACTGTTTCAGAAAACTTTTTCATAACCGCCTCTAAATATCATATCCTTTGAAAAAAAGTTTTTTTCTCATTACCTCAATCTCGCTTCTGTCGCAGTCAATCCCCGCAAATTCAAGAAAAGATGCTATGACAAGCTCCGGACTCAAATTGGAGCTGCTGCCGGAATCGGCAATAAGTGTCATAATATAATTATTGTTAATAAATACGATATTCAGGGATTTTATCATCCCTTTTATATCTATTTCCTTTAATTCTTTTGATTTTTTCTGTCTTTTTTTGGCCGGTATGCTCTGCTGTCCCAGATAGCCTGATACAAGCTCTGCTTCTCTGCCTCCGAAGCTCTCATCAACGGGAACTGCTATCAGATACTCTGCCTCAATGCAGGCTGCGGCGAGGGTTCTGCCCTGCTCCGGCAGACTGATGACCTCAGTTATCTCAATGCCCTCAGGCATTATTGCCTCAAGTCTTGTTTTGATATCCAAAGGCTCCATTGTCACTGCTGTTTCGATTTCAAGTATCTCTCCCATGCTCTCATAGCCCAGTGAAAGCGGCTGCGCAAAGCTCATTTTGGGATGCGGATTGAACCCTTGTGAGTATTTGAGTCTGATATCGCAGCGTTTCATTGCGCGCTTAAAAAGCCTCAGCATATCAAGATGAGATGTGTATTTGATATATCCGCGCTTGTTGAATTTAATTGCAAATCTGTTCATTAGTTTACCTCCGGCATACAATCGGTATATGCGTTCATGCCGCAGCCGTTGCATCTGATTCTGCAGTCAGGTGTAAGCTCTCCGTTAAGCGCCTTCTGATTTTCACTGACAAGAAACGCTTTGGTGATGCCGCAGTCAATTATATCCCATGGGAATATTTCATCATAATCGCGTTTTCTGGTTGTGTAAAATTCTCTGTCTGTGCCTGTGTTTTCAAAGGCTTTGTCCCACAGGTCGGCTCTGAAATGCTCGCTCCAGCCGTCAAATCTGCAGCCGAGTCTGTATGCTTCAAGAAGCAGTCTGCCTACTTTCCTGTCGCCTCTTGCAAACACGCACTCCAGTATGCTGGTTTCGGTATCATGGTAATTGAAGGTGACACCTCTGATTGGGCCAAGTCCTGCCATCAGATAGTTGTGTTTTGCCATAAATTCATCTTCGCTATCCTGCGGCTCCCACTGAAACGGAGTCCATGGCTTTGGCACAAAATTTGACGCACTTACGGTAACCTTGACTCTGCCGCCCTTAGGACCTTTGATCTGATAGTTCATATCGATTATATTGCGGGCAATCTGCACTATGCCGTCAAGATCCTCGAAGGTTTCTGTCGGGTGCCCTACCATGAAATACAGCTTGATGACATTCCATCCAAGCTCAAATGCCTGTCCTACAGATGAATAAAGGTCTTTTTCGGTAATGCCTTTGTTTATGACATCACGCAGTCGCTGCGAACCTGCCTCCGGCGCAAATGTCAGTCCGCTTTTTTTGTAGCCCTGTATTTTTTCAAGCACATCAAACGAAAACGAGTCAAGACGCAGCGAAGGAAGTGACAGCGATACGTTGTTTGCTCTGCAGTATTCCATAAGTTCAAGAGCCAGCGGTTCAAAACAGCTGTAGTCGCTTGTCGAAAGCGAAAGCAGCGACAGCTCGTCGTGTCCTGTGTTTTTGAGCTGTTTTTTGGCTATGTCGATTATTCTGTCTTTGCTTCTTTCTCTTACGGGTCTGTATATCATGCCTGCCTGACAGAATCTGCAGCCTCTGGTGCAGCCTCTGAAGGTTTCGACAACAGCCCTGTCATGCACTGTTTCTATAAACGGGATTATGTTGTTTACCGGAAACTCCACGTTTTCGAGATTTTTTACAATTGCTCTTTTAACTTTCTCCGGCGCGTTTGCGTTGTTTGGCGTATATGCTCTGACTGTGCCGTCTTCGTTGTATGAAACATCATAAAACGCCGGAATATATACGCCGTCGATTGCTGCAGCTTTTTCGAGAAAAGTTTTTTTGTCAAGGCCTTCTCTGCGGCATTCGCCCCACAGGTTTACAAACTGCGGAAGCTGCTCCTCTCCGTCACCTATAAGGAATACGTCTATGAAATCCGCAAGAGGTTCGGGATTGTACGCACAGGGACCTCCCGCAACAATCAGAGGGTCATCTTCGCCTCTCTCTGATGCAGTAAGCGGGATTCTGCCCAGGTCTAATATGTTCAGTATATTGGTGTATGACATTTCGTACTGCAGGGTGAAGCCCAGTATATCAAGCTCGTTTAGCGGTGTTTTGGTTTCGAGGGTAAAAAGCGGAATATCCGCCTGCCTCATGAGGGCTTCCATATCAGGCGCCGGACAGAATACTCTCTCGCAGGCTATGTTTTCTTCTCTGTTAAGAATATTGTACAGAAGCTGCAGCCCCAGATATGACATTCCTATCTCGTATGTGTCGGGAAATGCAAACCCGAATCTGACATCGGCGTTTTCTTTTTTGACCGAGTTGATTTCCTCGCCTATATATCTTGCCGGTTTCTCCACTTTTTTCAGAAGTTTTTCAAGTTCTCTGTTTAGCTCCATCTAGTTGTCCTTTCCTGTAACTATATCGTCTATGGATCTGCCGGTCACCTGTTCTATGCCTCTGATAAACTGTCCGGCCTCCTGTTTTTTCTTCAGTATGTTATCTATAACGTCTTCTCCGGCGCCTTTTTTGCGGGCCTTGTTTATGACATAATCTATACGCTCATCAAGCCCCACATAGCGGTCCTCTTTGACAAGTCTGTCGCCAAGGCATACCATATCGGTTTCGTTTGCCTTGGCTACCGGTGAAAATTCCGGATAAAACATATGCACTCTGATTATATCCGCCTCGTCATCATATCCGAGCTTTGCTGCTATGTCAGCTCCGACCTCCCAGTGCTTGTCGCAGACTCTGGCTATATCGTGTATGATTGCGGCTCCCTCTATCAGATCGATATCGAGGTGATATCCTGCTTTGTTGAGCGCTCTGCCTATGGCTGCAGCCGTATCTGTTACCGCTATGCAGTGTCTTACAACGTGCTCCGGCGTACCGTATTCCTGTAACATTCTGAGTCCTTCTTCTCTTGATAAACGTTTTTTCATAACTTTTAATGCCTCTTGCTTAATTTTTGAAAATACTTATTCAAGTATAGCATATATGCGCTGTCAGTTACAGTTTTTTGGCGCAAAAAACCGCATAAGTTTTGTACTTATGCGGTCAGAATCGGATTGCTAAAGCAGAATTTCCTCCAGACTGTAGAAGCCCGGCTCTCTGCCGTACAGCTTTGCCAAAGCTATGCAGGCTCCCTCTGCAAATATTTTTCTGCTTGCGGCTCTGTGGGTTATTTCTATTGTCTCATCGATTCCGAAAAACGATACCGTATGAGTTCCCGCCACAGTGCCGCCCCGGAGTGCGTGCACGCCTATTTCTTCCGGTTTTCTCGCACCTGTAATGCCCTGTCTTCCGTAAACTTCTGTTTTGGAGTTATTCTCATTTAGAATCGAGAGCATTGTTTTCGCAGTGCCGCTTGGAGCGTCCTTTTTTTTGCTGTGATGGGTCTCTGTAAGCTCCACATCCCATTCGCTCAGATATCTGTTTGCCTCTCTGATGAGATGATTCATAATCAGTATGCCGTAGGAGTAGTTGGTACTGTATAAAACAGGTATGTTCTCCGCTGCTTTTTGCATATTTCTGATCTGCTCATCCGAAAGCCCTGTGGTGCCGATAACAGCAGGTATGTTTTTTTTGAGGGCATATCCGAGCGCCTCATCGTGCATTGCATAATGCGAGAAGTCTATTACAGCCTCATGCTGAAGCACAGCCTCCTCCCCTTTTGCGCAGCACATATTACTGCCGTCAAAATCAAATATCCGTTTTACCGACATATCGGCTCTGGCATCTGCGGCAGCTTCTATCGCTCTGCCCATACCGCCATATCCGAATAAAGTAATTTCAATCATTAAACAAGTCCCACCTTTGCCATAGAATCTCTTAATATTTCTCTGTGCTCATCTTCCATTTCACACAGCGGAAGTCTGAAGCCTCCCACATTCATACCCATAAGGTTCATAGCCTCCTTGACAGGTATAGGGTTTACCTCAATGAACAGATTGTTTATAAGGTTCATAAGTCTGAGCTGCTCTGCCAGCGCTGATTTGGTGTCGCCGTTTAAGTATGACATGACCATATCATGCGTTTCCTTTGGCATTACATTGGCAAGCACTGATATTACGCCTGAGCCTCCCAGTGATAATACAGGAAGTATCACATCATCATTGCCGCTGTAGATTGCAAAGTTCTCATTGGCGTATTTTGCAATTTTTGCAACGTATGATAAATCTCCGCTGGCTTCCTTGATGCCTATGATTCTCTCGTGCTTTGAAAGCTCGCCAACTACATCTGCAGGAACGCTGCAGCCTGTTCTGCCGGGAACGTTGTATATGATAAGCGGAATATCGATGGCATCCGCAACATCTGCAAAGTGATGATACATTCCTTTTTTGTTGGCCTTGTTGTAATAAGGGGCAATGTTCATTACAGCGTCTGCTCCCGCAGCCTGCAGGTCAAGGCTTTTTTCGATTACTGTCTGAGTTGAGTTTGAGCCGCTGCTTGCTATTACAGGCACTCTGCCTGCCACACGCTCTACTGAAAATCTGCAGATTTCAAGGTCCTCCTCGTGTGACATTGTAGGAGATTCGCTTGTTGTTCCAAGTATCAGTATTGCGTCTGTGCTGTTTGCAATATGCCAGTCCAAAAGTTCTCCCAGCTTTTCGTAATTAACATTGCCCTCCTCTGTAAACGGAGTTATAAGTGCTACTATTGATCCTGTGATTCTCTTCATTTTTTATTCCTCATTTCCTTAAAATTATATTATCTGTTCATTAGATTCTAACTTTTCCATATCGGTGTATTCTTCACGTCTGATTACACACCTGGCTCTGCCCTCTGATGCAAACACAACAGGTGGTCTTCCAAGCCTGTTATAGTTTGACGCCATACTGTAGCCATAGGCTCCTGTAGTATTGATAACTATCAGATCTCCGGCATCAGTTTCGGGAAGCTGCGCGTTTCTGATCAGTATGTCTCCCGATTCACAGCATTTGCCCGCTATAACAAAGCTGCCTGCCGCAGGAGCATTCGGTTTTGATATGTTTTCGCAGGTGTACTCTGCGCCGTACAGTGCGGGTCTGATGTTGTCCGCCATGCCGCCGTCTACAAATATATAGCTTTTGTCTTCGGCTGTTTTGCTGTAGCCTGCCGTATATACGCTGTATCCGGCTTCTCCTGCTATACTTCTTCCCGGCTCGATGCTTACGGTTTTGAGATTCAGCCTGTGCTGTATCACTTTTTTTTCGCATTCGCTGATTATGAGGCGGCACACTTCGTCTACAGGTATCGGCTCATCCTCATCGGTATAGGTTACGGCAAAGCCGCCGCCAAAGTCAAGCTCACAGGCTGTAATTCCGTATTCTGCCTGCATATGCGCCGCATAATCCGCCATGGTATCTATTTCTGATACGAAGGCCTCTCTGCTGAAAATCTGAGAGCCTATGTGTGCATGAAAGCCTGCAAATTCAAGGTATTCAGACTGCTGCACCTTCTCACAGATGCGTTTTACCATATCCTCGTTGTCTATGGACACCCCGAATTTGCTGTCTTTTCTTGCTGTTGTAATATATTCGTGAGTGTGAGCTTCAATGCCCGGATTTATTCTGAGAAGAATTCTCATTGGTTTTTGGAATTTCTCAGCTGCCGCGGCAAGGTCATCTATTTCGGATATATTGTCTGCAACTATCTGGCCGATACCGTACTCGAACGCCTCTGCTATTTCCCTTGCGGATTTGTTGTTTCCATGGAAATATATTCTTGACGGTTCAAGTCCTGAGGTTACTGCGCAGTGCATCTCGCCACCGCTTACAACATCGGCATACATACCTTCCTCACTGATAATCTCGGCCATAGCGCCGCACAGAAACGCCTTGGAGGCATACACGACTCTTGTGTCGAACATTTCAGATCTGAAATTGCCGGTGTATGTTCTTATCCGGTTTCTCATCATATCCTCATCGTATATGATTACAGGTGTTCCTGTCTTTGCTGCTATATCGCTGATATTAACTCCTGCTATTTTACCTGCTGTTCTCATTTGTGTTTTCCTTTTCTTATAACATAGTGCTTAAAAATTCTTCGGTTGTCTTAGCTGAAAGATATGCCGGTGGTATGTCAAGCATTGTTTTGCAGCCTGTCTGACCCTCCTGACTCATTCTGTATACCGCTCTTGCAACCGCTGTAAGTACCGAGCCTGTAAATTCAGGGTTTGAATCCAGCTTTAATCTGTACTCTATAATGTTGGTGTTTTCGTCCTCAGGACCTGTGCTGCCGCTGTGGATAACAAATCCGCCATGAGCAAGACCGCTGTGGTTCTTTTTCATTTCTTCTGCTGTGATGAATTCCACTGTTGTGTCATAGTCTGCAAAGTAGTCAGGCATTGTTACGATTTTTTCTCTGATTTCCTCTCTGTCATATCCGTCCTCTGCAACTACATAGCAGTATCTTGTATGCTTCTGTCTTGTTGTAAATTCAGGGTTTTCGCCGTTTCTGACTGCCTCAAGCGCCGCTTCGACAGGTATTGTATACTGCCTTGCATCTAAAACTCCGTCAATTCTTCTTACCGCATCCGAATGTCCCTGTGATACGCCTCTGCCCCAGAATGTGTATGTGTTGCCTGCAGGAAGCACCGCATCTGCATAAACTCTGTTCAGTGAGAACATTCCCGGATCCCAGCCTGCTGATATTACCGCTGTTGTGCTGTGCTCAAGAGCAGCGCTGTTTACATCACTATAGTGCTTCATAATCTTAGGGTGAGTGTCGAAGCTGTCAACCACGTTGAAGTACTGTGCAAAATGAGGTGTCTGAGCCTCAAGGTCGGTAGCGCTTCCTCCGCACAGTACCATTACGTCTATTTTGCCGACCCAGTCTGCCGCTGCATCAGCTGAAACAACCGGCACGTTTTCGGAAAGAATCTTAACGTCTGCGGGGTTTCTTCTTGTGAATACCGCTGCAAGCTCCATGTCGGAAGCCTTGTTTACTGCGCATTCAACACCTCTGCCTAAATTACCATACCCAATAATACCTACTCTTATCATGTTTATTACCTCCTGTTTAAGTATTTGAACGAAATAAAATACCGCCTCAGGTTTTCCCAAGACGGTTATAAAACTGTTGCTTTACATACATCTCACAGGAAAACCAATATCGTCTCCCCATGAAAAAAAATATTCATAAGCAGACGTGCTATCGTTTTACCTGTTTTTTTATGAATGCTGATGTAATAGTAAAGTGCATCATTTCAAATCTGTTCCTTTCGTTTTTGTATGGCTAGATTATATCACCGTCTTTTGGGTCTGTCAACTCTTTTTTTGTTTTATTTTATAAAAAAATATATTTTCTTTTATTGTCTGTCAACAATTTTACTGATTTCCGATGGCTCTCATAGTTTTTGAAGCCATGTCTGCAATATCTGCAATGCTGCTGTCGCGCTCCATTGCAGGCATCAGATGGTCAAGATACCCTCTGCTGTTTCCCGCTGCAAATACGCCGGCAAAAATCAGTGACAGTATTATCTGAACGGCTATTATTTTTTTCATATGAATATCCTCCTAAAAATCAGAGAATGTATAATACATTCTCTAATCTTCATAGTATTCAAATTCAAAGTCTTTTATTCTGACTGTGTCTCCTTCTTCAAGACCTAAATCAATCAGAATATCCATACCGCCCTGTTTTTCGATGTATCTGTAAAGATATCGCAGTGAACCGAAGTCCTCAAAGTTTGTGGAGTTGAATATTTTTTCAAGCTGCCTGCCCTCAAGCACATAAACTCTGTCTTTTTCGTCATAATAGCCTTTGATTTTTCTGTATTCAGGGTCGTTGTTCTCTGCCTCAAAGTCAAACATTTCGTATTCGATAGGCTCAGCCTCGCCGTTTGCCTCAACCTCTGCAAGGAGTTTTGCGGCTTCCTCCAGAAGCTCTTTGACTCCCATATTGATAGGAGCAGATAACGGAAACACCCTGTAGCCTTTGTTTTCGACATATTCTTTGAATTTAAGATATGCAGGGTCATCCTCCGATATGATGTCTATTTTGTTGGCTGCCACGATCTGAGGCTTTTTCATAAGTCTTTCGTCATACGACCTGAGTTCCTCATTTATTTTGTCAAAGTCCTCTACAGGATCTCTGCCCTCACAGCCCGACACGTCCACAACATGAATCAGCACCTTGGTTCTCTCGATGTGTTTAAGGAACTTGAAGCCAAGACCCAGACCCTTGGAGGCTCCCTCTATAATGCCCGCTATATCCGCCATGCAGAAGCTGGTGTTTGAAAGCTGCACTATACCTAAGTTCGGATCGATAGTTGTGAAATGATAGTTTGCAATCTTTGGCCTGGCGCTGGTGCTTACCGAAAGAATTGTGGATTTGCCCACGTTAGGGAAGCCTACAAGTCCCACATCAGCTATAAGCTTCATTTCAAGGATTACATTTCTCTCCTTTGACATACCTCCGGCTTCAGCGAAGTTTGGAGCCTGTCTTGTGCTGGTGGTATAGTGCACATTGCCCTTGCCGCCTTTGCCGCCTCTGGCTGCAACAAACGACTGCCCGTTTTCGACAAGGTCTGCCATAAGCATTCCTGTCTCCTCATCTATAACCATGGTGCCTACAGGAACTTTGATTACAAGGTTTTCGCCGGATTTGCCGTATCTCTTTTTTTTCATGCCGTTCTGTCCGTTTTCGGCTTCATATTTTCGTTTGAATCTGAAGTCCATCAGAGTTCTGAGGCTCAAATCAGCCTGAAATATGACATCTCCGCCTCTGCCTCCGTCTCCTCCGTCAGGACCGCCCTCGGGAACAAAGGGCTCTCTTCTGAAAGACACACAGCCATCTCCGCCCCTGCCTGATTTTATAAATATTTTTGCTCTGTCTACAAACATAATTCCTCCTTATTCAGGATGTTAAAAAACCCCCATCTGAAACTGATAGGGGTTAAACATCTGATTAGGCTTCTTTTGGATATACACTTACCTGTTTTCTTTTTTTGTCGTATCTTTCGAACTTAACAGCTCCGTCAATCATTGCAAACAGAGTGTCGTCTCCGCCTTTGCCTACGTTGTTGCCGGGATGGAACTTGGTTCCTCTCTGTCTTACTAAAATGCTGCCGGCAGTTACATACTGACCGTCTCCTCTTTTAACTCCTAAACGTTTCGATTCACTGTCTCTACCGTTCTTGGAACTTCCTACACCTTTTTTACTTGCCATGGAATTTACCTCCTTGCTCTAAATCTATTTAAGTGCTGCTTCGATTGTTTCAATCATAGCAGCGTTAGTTGCTTTTTCATCAAGTTCTATGCCGTTTTCTTTGGCAAACTCGATTAACTCTGCTTTTTTCATTGATTTTAATGATTTTGCAGGTTTTTTAACTTCAGCTGCAGGCTCTTCTGTCTTTGCTGCAGGAGCTGCTTCTGCCTCAGGGGCTGCTTTGGCAGGCTTGTCTGTACCAAGGCCTGTGATTTCAACCATAGTATAAGGCTGTCTGTGTCCCTGTTTCTTTCTGTAGTCTTTTTTGCTTTTGTACTTGAAGATTATAACCTTCTTGCCTTTGCCGTTTTCTGTTACTGTACCGAAAACCTTAACTCCATCAAGGAAAGGAGTTCCCACCTTGATATCAGCACCTTCACCAAGTACTAAAACTTCATCAAATTCAACTTTGTCACCAACGTTAGCATTGAGTTTTTCGATGGTGATAACATCACCTTCCTGCACTCTGTACTGCTTCCCGCCAGTCTTAATTACTGCATACATATTGTTACCTCCTCTATCCAGTCTCGCCGTGTTAAGGTAGCCTGAGCTTTTGAAACCTGTTCCGTGCGGCTTGCATACTCGAATATTATAGCAAAAGAAACCCTTAATGTCAAAGGGTTTCTGATATTTTTCAAAAAAACTGGTCGAGGCAGCAGGATTCGAACCTGTGGCCTTTGCGTCCCGAACGCAACGCTCTACCAAACTGAGCTATGCCTCGCCATTTCCAACAAAAGAAATTATACACCAAAAACCCCATGAGAGCAATAGAATTTGAAAAAACAGCAGAGATGAATTTCACCACTGCCGCATAGTTTCCTAAATATTCTCAGCCTTAACATATGTACCTGCAATCCAGCCTGTTTCTGTCCTGCCTGAAACCTTTAATTTCACCTTGTACCAGCTGTCTCCGTCCACTTTCTTTTCGGCATAAATCGTCAGTCTCCTGCCCTTAGGCACAGCAGATATAATATCTCCTGTCATACCCGGCGATTTCCTCATATTAATTATCTCCGCAGTCGTACCTTTTTTGGTGATTTCAAAATACTTGCCAGTCATATACCCGCTGTACCTGCGACTGCCGTTTGTATATCTTACCTTGTACCAGACATTGCCTTCGCTGTCTTCGGTGCCTGCAAGTATTGTAACTGTCCTGTTTTTAGGAAGCGCAGTAATTACGGAATACGATGTGCCGGCATGACTTCTCAATCGTATGTCGTTTTCGGTTGTTTTGCCGTACCTGTCATACTTAGGCAGTGCTGCAGCGGCAATCTTTGATGATTTGCTGCCTATCCTGCCGTCTTTGTATGCGCATACTCTGTAGTAATATTCTCTGCCATGCGTCAGATTCTCGTCTGTATATCCGGTACTGTCTGTACTGCCTATCCTGCTGTAACTGCCGCCATATGAATCTGCTCTGTAGACATAATATCCGTCAGAATCAGGCACCCTGTCCCATTTAATTGTAACTGAGGATACTGTCCGGCTTTTTAGTGAAGCCCCTGTGACCTTGGCTACCGCAGGAACAGGTGCAGGATCCGGATCGGGTGCAGGTTTATCTCCAAAATATGTGCCGTCATCATACCAGAAATTGCAGTCTGCTCTGCCTGATATGCCGTTTACCCTGCCTGAACTTGTATACTGCCACGAAATATAAGGATATGCAAATTTGCACTGTGTACTGTAATCAGCTATCCATATGCCGTATCCTGATAGTTTTTCAGGGTACAGATAGTTGTTCATAAGATTGCGATATGTGTATACCATAGGTGTATATCCCGCTTCTTTGATCCTGTCCATAAACGCTATGCATATATTGGTGGCTTTGCCTCTTTTGTTTTTGAGGGCTTTTGTAATTCTTGCGCCGTTATGATACTCGATATCAAAGAATACGGGAAGTTCAACCCTGTAGCCTGTTATTCTGTCAAGCACATAGTCCGCTTCCTCAGCAGCCTCTTTTTTGGTAATTGCTCCCGAATAGAAGTAAACGCCGACTTTGATTCCCGCTGCAGAAGCGCCCTTCATATTCCGGTAAAACCAGTCGTCCTCTTTGAATTCACCTGACATAAGGCGTCTGCATCCTACTCTGATAATCGCATATTCAACACCTGCTTTTTTGACCTTTGCCCAGTTGATTTTGCCCTGATGCTCAGATACATCAACTCCGTGATGAATGCTGAGACCGTCAGTAAGGTCGCTGTGGGTATATGTACCGGATACAAACGGGCTTTTGGAAGCTGATGATGCCTCGGAAACAAAAGGCGTCATCATCATTACTATTACCGCTGATAAAATTACCGATAAAAATCTTTGTCTCACAATCCCTCTCCTGTAATTACAGACAGAGCCGGCAAAGTGCATTACCGGCCCTGTGTATAACATATTACTCTATAACAACTCCGTCCTCATCGACAGCAAGCACAGCCTCCTCTGCAGGCACTGCCTCAACAGGTCTGATGGTGTCAAGGATAAGCCCCTCTATTTTGTCCATAATATCAGGGTTTGACTGCAGATAGGTCTTGACATTCTCCCTGCCCTGTCCTATTCTCTCGCCGTCAAAGCTGTACCATGAGCCAGCCTTCTCAACTATGCCGTTTTCGACTGCACAGTCAAGTATATCTCCCGGTCTGGAAATCCCCTCTCCGTACATGATATCAAACTCTGCCTGTCTGAAAGGCGGTGCAACCTTGTTCTTGACTATTTTGACTCTGGTTCTGTTGCCGAGAACAGAGTCTCCCGATTTGATGCTCTCTATTCTTCTGACATCCATTCTCATGGTTGAATAGAATTTGAGCGCTCTGCCGCCTGTGGTGGTTTCGGGATTGCCGAACATAACCCCAACCTTCTCTCTGAGCTGATTGATGAACACAACAGCCGTCTTGGATTTGTTGATGGCTCCGGCAAGTTTCCTGAGAGCCTGTGACATCAGTCTTGCCTGAAGGCCCACATGGGAATCGCCCATCTCGCCCTGTATCTCAGCCTTAGGCACAAGCGCCGCAACCGAGTCTATAACTATAACATCAAGGGCTCCGCTTCTGACAAGCATCTCGCATATTTCAAGAGCCTGCTCGCCTGTATCAGGCTGTGAAACCAGAAGCTCATTGATATCAACACCCAGATTTCTGGCATATTCGGGATCCAGTGCGTGCTCTGCGTCTATAAATGCAGCCTTGCCGCCTGTTTTCTGGGCTTCGGCTATGATATGAAGCGTCAGCGTTGTCTTGCCTGATGACTCAGGGCCGTAGATTTCTATAATCCTGCCTCTTGGAACCCCGCCGATGCCTGTTGCAACATCAAGTGTGATAGATCCTGTTGATATTGCCTGTATGTCTGTAAGCGCATTGTCATCTCCAAGCTTCATGATAGCGCCCTTGCCGAACTGTTTCTGAATCTGCAGCAGCGCGGCATCTAAAGCTTTGTCTTTGTCTGTATTTGAAACTGCCATATAATAATCCTCCATATTCCGAACAGGAGTGCGAACGCCTGTTCTCAAACATATAATACAGTATTGTTTTGGAAAGGTCAAGTGTATTTTTGAAAAATGTGTTGTATATATTATATACCATTATGGAATTATTTGCAAGAAATAATTTTATTTATCATATCAAACATATTCAGCATGGCTGTGTTTCTGACAAGGCTGCGCAGCGGCCTGAAGGCATGAATTTTTCTGACCTCGACTTTGTCATCAAACACAATCCCTATATACACAAGCCCAACCGGTTTTTCGGCAGTTCCGCCTCCCGGGCCTGCAATGCCTGTAACAGATATGCACAGCCTGCTGCCGGTGATTTTCTGAAGTCCAAGCGCCATTTCTCTTGCTGTCTGCTCGCTTACCGCACCGTATCTGTCAAGAGTTTCGGGGCTTACGCCAAGCTCCTCGATTTTGGCTCTGTTGCTGTAGGTTACAATGCCTCTGTCAAACACTGCCGATATTCCCTCTATATCTGTAAGGGTTTTGGCAAACAGACCTCCCGTACAGCTTTCGGCGCAGGAAATCGAAATATTGCTTTCAAGCAGCCTGCGACCTGCAACCTGATAAAGTTCCTCGTCATCCAGACTGTATATATATCTGCCCACAAGCTCCTGCACTTTTGATGTCATATCGCAAACCGCCTGCTGTGCCTCCTGCAGGGTTTTGCGCTTGGAGGCAATTCTTACACAGGCCTCGCCCTCTTTGGCATAGGTTGCTATGGTAGGGTCTGTCTGCTTATCAATAAGCGGCAGCAGCTCTGTTTCGAGCTGTGATTCGCCTATTCCGAAGGTTCTTATCTGTCTGTAGTATATTGCTTCTTCTGATTTTGATTCAAGGTAAGGCTTTGCTTTTTTGATGAACATATTGGTCATTTCTCTCGGAGGCCCCGGCAGACATATAGCTGTTTTGCCGTTTATTTCAAGCGCAAAGCCCGGCGCTGTGCCCTGATCGTTGTCAAACACCTCCGACTTTGACGGAAGCCATGCCTGCTTGTAATTGTTTTCGGTCATTTTGCGGCCGCGTTTTGTCATTACGGCTTCGAGTGCCTCAAGGCTTTTCTGATGCAGCACCAGTGTGTCTCCCATGGTTTCACATACAATTTCCTTGGTAAGATCATCCTGTGTGGGTCCCAGTCCGCCTGTTGTGATTATCAGGTCGCAGTCCTTGAATGCAAGCTCGATAATTTCTTTGAGGCGCTCAGGATTGTCGCCTACCGTATAATGATACATAACATCAAATCCCATAGCATTAAGCTGCTGTGAAAGATATACGGTGTTGGTGTTTACCACCTGTCCGAAAAGTAATTCTGTTCCAACGCTCAAAACCGCCGCTCTCATACTGCCTCCTTATATTACATTGAAAAAACCGATCTGTTCTTTGCTATATATTCTATTCCCGAATAGACTGTCATGACAAGAGAAGCCCACAGGAACACATTGCCGGCTGTAAGTATAATGCCGATTTGCGGAATGCTGACCGCAAGCAGCAGTACAGGCACCGCTATCATCTGCAGCACTGTTTTGATTTTGCCGCTCATGCCTGCTGCAATTACAAGACCCTCTGAGGCTGCAACAGTTCTCATGCCCGCTATCGCAAACTCTCTTGCCAGTATGATTATGAGCATCCATGCAGGGATTATTCCGTCCTCCACCATAAGGCAGAATGCCGAATATACAAGTATCTTGTCTGCAAGAGGGTCCATTATCTTGCCGAAATTCGTCACCAGATTGCGTTTTCTGGCTATTTTGCCGTCAAGCATATCTGTAAGCGATGCAAGTATGAAAATTATAAATGCGGGAAGGTAAAGTTCAAATATATAGCATACCACAAAAAAAGGCACTGCTATCATTCTTCCCATTGTAAGTTTGTTTGGCAAGTTCATGTTAAACCTCCGTTCCTGCCAGATCATAGTCAAATGCATCATCTATATGCACCATGACAATATCACCGGGCTTATGCTTCTGTCTGCCTGTAAATATCACAGCATTGTCTATTTCGGGGGCATCATATCCGGTGCGACCTATATAGCTGCCGTCCTCATCGATTTCGTCAACTATAACTTCCTGAACCGTATTGATTTTGGCGCGGTTTGCTTCAAGGGATATCTCCATCTGAAGTCTCATAATGCTGTCTGCTCTCTCCGCTTTGATTTCATCATCTATCTGGTCGGGCATCTGTCCTGCTAAAGTGCCTTCCTCCTGCGAATAAGCAAATACTCCGAGCCTTGCAAAACGCTGCTCTGCTGCAAAATCATAGAGAATATCAAAGTCCTCTTCGGTTTCTCCCGGAAAGCCAGTTATAAGGGTTGTCCTTATATGAATATCCGGAATCTGCTCTCTGAGCTTTGCCATTTTGTCCGTGATGGATCTGTTTGTGGATCTCCTGCCCATAGCTTTGAGAACCCTGTCCGATGCGTGCTGGATGGGTATGTCAAGATAATTGCATATTTTTTCTTCATCTCTGATTGTCTGTATCAGCTCATCGGTAATCCTGTCCTCATAGCAGTACATCAGTCTTATCCATCTGATGCCGTCTATTCTGCAGAGCTGTCTCAGAAGCTGAGGCAGTCTGTATTCACCGTAGAGATCGTATCCGTAATATGTCGTATCCTGCGCTATCAGTATGAGCTCTCTGCAGCCGGCCTCTGCCAGCGCTTTTGCCTCCGCCACAACCGCTTCCTGTCTTTTGCTTCTGTAGTTTCCGCGTATGAACGGAATAATGCAGTATGCGCATCTGTTGTTGCACCCCTCCGCTATTTTGAGTGTGGCACTGTACATACTGCCGTCGGCTCTGACCTTTATTTCCGGCAGCTCTGTTTCGGTACACGGGTTTGCAATGATTCTGCGCTCATCAAGGCTGTCAAGCAGCGAAGGCAGCGCCTCATAGTCATTGACTCCGAGAAATGCGTCAACTTCAGGCATTTCATCAAACAGCTCGCTGCTGTATCTCTGTGAAAGGCAGCCTGAAACTATGAGTTTTTTGCCGTGCTGCTTGTAGTCTGCCATTTCAAATATGCGGTCTATGGACTCTTTTTTGGCGTCATTAATAAATCCGCAGGTGTTTACCATAATAACATCAGCCTCAGAAGGCTCTGATGCAATGGTATGTCCGCTGTCTTCCAGTATGGCAGCGGCATTTCTGCTGTCATAAAAATTCTTGGGACAGCCCAGTGTATCAATGTATATCTTCATCTGAAATTTCCTCCGGCAGATTTTCGTTTATATCATGCAGCTCATCCTCGGTCATAAACACCTGTCTCGGTCTTGAGCCGTCCTGAGGACCCACAATGCCTCTTTCCTCCATCATATCTATTATTCTTGCGGCGCGGTTGTAGCCGATTCTGAATCGTCTCTGAAGCATGGATACCGACGCCTGACCGCTCTGCACCACAAGCTCTATACAGTCGGGAAGCAGCTCATCACCGTCGTCTGTCTTCATTTCTGCAGGCAGATCTGTTTTTTCGATGGTATTTATGACATCGTTTGAGTATTCGACTTCCTGCACCTGATCTTTAACGAATTTAATTATGCTGTTGACTTCACTGTCTGATATGAAGCAGCCCTGAACTCTCACGGGTTTGCCCATGCCAAGAGGGTTGTACAGCATATCGCCCTTGCCCACCAGCTTCTCCGCGCCGCCCATGTCTATGATGGTTTTGGAGTCGTGAACAGATGACACCGCAAATGCTATTCTTGACGGTATGTTTGCTTTGATTACACCTGTGATTACGTCAACAGACGGTCTCTGAGTCGCAACAATAAGGTGCATTCCTGCTGCTCTTGCCATCTGAGCCAGTCTGCATATGGATTCCTCAACCTGCGACGGCGCCGCCATCATAAGATCTGCAAGCTCGTCGATAATTATTACTATCTGAGGCATTACCGCATCGAAATCTTTTTCGGCTTTCTTTTTGTCATTGTAGCCTTCAAGGTTTCTTTCGCCTTCCTCTGCAAATTTTTTGTATCTGTCGTTCATTTCGGCAACGGCCCAGTTGAGCGCAGCCGCAGCCTTGGTCGGCTCTGTGACAACAGGTATGAGCAGATGAGGTATGCCGTTGTAATTGCCAAGCTCAACAACTTTAGGGTCAACAAGCACCAGCTTGACCTCGTCAGGCTTGGCTTTGTAGAGTATGCTCGCTATAATGCTGTTGATACATACGCTTTTGCCCGAACCTGTAGAGCCTGCAATGAGCAGATGAGGCATACCCTTGAGGTCACCCACAACCGCCTTGCCCGATATGTTCTTGCCCACAGCAAAGCTGATTTTTGATTTGGCATTTTTGAATTCCTTTGAATCTATTATTTCTCTGATGTTTACCGCATTTATCTTGTCGTTTTCGACCTCTATGCCAACTGCGGCCTTGCCCGGTATAGGCGCTTCTATTCTGATGCTTTTGGCCTCAAGGTTGAGAGCTATATCGTTGGAAAGTCCGACTATGCTGCTGACCTTCACTCCCGGACCGGGATGTATCTCATATCTTGTAACGGTAGGACCCGGAATCGCATCCACCACCTTGGCATCCACATTAAAGCTGCTCAGTGTTTCCTCAAGCTTTCTTGTTTTTTCGGCAAGGTCTGTCAGGTCTGCGCCTTTGCCCGAAGGTTTTTTGAGCAGGTCTACAGGCGGCATTATGTATTTTGCGGCAGGTCTGCTCTTGTTGAACTCTTTTGAATCGAGAGTGGCTGCCGCCGCCTCTGCATTCGATATTTTTTCGGGTTTTTGGGATTTTTCCTCCGCAAAACCTCTGCCCTCAACAAAGCTTGCATTTGCTTCCGGCACATCGATTTCAAGCTGCTGCTCACTGCCATCGCTGCTGTAATCCTCATAGGAGCCTGTATAACCTGTTTCATCACGGCCCGTATCGCCCTCCGCATAGCCGTCATCAAGACCATAACCTGACGATGCAAGGCTTTCCTGCGTCCCGTCAAGGCCAAAACCGCCCTGCCTGCCGTCTCCGCCTTTGCCTCTTGCAATCGAGTCATCAATCATATATTCCAGAATTTTTTTCTGGCTGTCCGATATGCGGGCTTTTTTGATTGCTCTGCTCATTTTTTTGTAATCGGCAGGCTGGTATACCGAGGCTGCCGGTCTTATCGGCGCAGGTGTTTCCTGCTGTTTTGCCGGGGTTATTTCAAGCTGCTGCTCTGTTTCTTTTACAGGCGGCAGCTGTTTTGTTTCGCTATTTGGTCTTTTTTCTTTTTTGGCGCGTCTTTTTTCGGCTCTTTCTCCGGATTTTTCCTGCCAGTTAACCATACCCGCATACGGTCTGTCAGCTATAATGATTATGGATATTAAAGCCACAACGCCTGCAAATATATAGGCTCCCGCAACACCTATGATTTTTACTAAAAGGGTTGCAGAAATCATACCTAAAACTCCGCCGTTTTCAAGCTCAATACCTGCAGAATATATGTCTCCAAGTCCAAGTATCGGCACTACAGGGTTTTGTGTATCCACAAACCTTACCGAATTTCCTATGGCTATGTCAAGAAAAAGGATTGCAAAAAACACAGTTGACAGGGTGCTCAGTATTTTGGTTCTGCCTGCAAGCATAAGTCCGCCGTAAAGCAGAAGATAAAACGGCAGTATGTATGCAATAATGCCAAAGCAGCCCTTGAAAAAGCTGCCAAGGGCGTTGCCTATTACTCCCGTAACATTGAAAAACATTGCGATTGCAAGGAATATTCCCACTGCAATAATCACAAGAGCCTGTATCTCTCTTGTCTTGCGAAGTCTGTTTGCATCAGCCTCCGAAATATTCTTTTTTTTGTTTTTTGTTCCCGGAGGTCTTCCGGGTTTCTTTTGTTTCTGTGCCATAAGCTGTCCTCTATGATAAACAAGCGTATATTACCATTGCGATTCCCATTGCCCATGTGTAGAACGAGAAATAAGTCAGTTTTTTGTTTGAAACTATTTTAATCATGCCTTTGATTGCAAAAAGTCCCGAAACAGCGGAAACAGCAACTCCCACAACAACAGGTATCACAAGGCTTGAATCCATTCCTGCCTCAAATGCTGCCGGAGCCTCAAGTATGGCAGAGCCTAAAATCGGAGGTATTGATATGAGAAATGCAAATCTGACCGCCCATTCTCTTTTGAGACCGCAGGCAAGTCCGCCTACAAGGGTTGAGCCCGATCTTGATATTCCGGGAGCTATTGCAACTCCCTGCAGAAGTCCTACTATTAAAGCGTGCTTGAATTTAGTGCTTCTGATGCCGTTGATGCCCCTGCCGTATTTCTCGGCAGCCCAGAGCATCGTACCTGTGACAATCAGCGCTATGCCTATTGCCAGCACCGAAGTGTACAGTGCTTCAAACAGATCGCCGAACAGAACCCCGATAATACCTGTAGGGATTGTTGCAACAATTATGAGCCAGCACATTCTTCTGGTGGCGTTTTTGTTGACATTAAGACTTCTGGTTGTAACAAGATCCTTAAGACTTGCAAAAAACTCATATATGAGACCGAGTATGTCTTTCCAGTATACTATGCATACCGAAATCAGTGTTCCTATGTGTAAAAGCACCGCAAACGGCAGCACACTGTCCGGGTTCATGCCGAAGAAATGCTGTGCAAGCGCAAGATGTCCTGAACTGCTGACAGGCAGAAACTCCGCCAGTCCCTGTATAAGGCCTAATATTATCGCCTGAATCAAATTCAAAATGTATACCTCCTGATGATTATATTCATATCTAATAATTATACCACAACAGCAGAGGTGTTAAAAGATG
>CAVDMD010000023.1:0-21906 GCA_963609975.1 bacterium
GTATTAAAGTAATTGAATACGAAACCTTACGGGGCGGTTTTTACCGCCTCTTTTGTTTTAAAGGGCGTGACGGGGGAACTGTTTTATTATTATAGCAAGTGTTTAATTGTTGAAATGGCTTTTAACCTGATTCATGCTATACCGAAAAGAAACGCCTGTAGCAGTTTGTTGAAGCATGAAAGGTATTATTACTATGACAGTTTCATACGCCGGATTATGAAAAAAATTGACCGCTAAAGGGCTTCAAAAGCAGGATTTAGTGAATAAGGCGGGCTTAAGCTCCGCTACCGTTGCAAAAAGGGAAAGGGAGAGCCGGTTTCAAATAAGGTGCTTGAAAAACCTGTAAAGTATACCGTGGTATGTGGTGCAGCCTGGTGTGCATATCAGTGAGATGGAGCTGCTGACAATCGGAACACTCCTTGATATGTACAGCGAAATGAAGAGAGACGATGAGCCGTATGCGGCACTTGCAAGTCAGGAAGGCTTTGATAAATTTCAACTAATTTCGGCTATTAAAATAATTGCCGAAATTAGTTGAAATTCTATTTATATTGATGTATAGTACAGGTGGAGGTGATTCATGTGAGTGTAATCGATGAAAACAAAAGGTTTATCACAACCGCCGAACTGAAAAATATGGGGTATTCCTATTACAAAATCGGAAAACTTGAAAAGGATGGAATCCTGTCAAGGATAAATCGCAGCACCTATGAGAATCTCACATACAAGGGCGATGAAAACGACTTTTTCAGTGCTGAAGCCTATGTGCCGAATGGCGTAATATGTCTGATGAGCGCAGCACGATATTATGGGCTTACAAATTTTCTGCCGGATGCCGTGGATGTTGCCATAGAGCGAAAGAAAAAAGTAAACACGCTCCCTGAATGGCCGGAGATAAAAATTTTTTATTTTGATTCTTCAAGAATGACTCTAGGTGTGACTGAAATATGCGAGGGAGATAATTGTTTTCATATTTTCGATGTGGAGAAAACTGTGGTGGATATCATCTATTACAGGAACAAGGTTGGAATTGAGGAAACATCAGAGGTACTTAAGAACTATCTGAAACGGAAGGACAGGCAAATTGACAGGCTTTATGCTTATGCAAAACGCCTTAGATGTGAGAAAGTGGTAAGAACATATCTGGAGGTGCTTGTATAATGAATGCTGATTCAGTAAAGGCGAGACTTAAAAACTTCGCAATAAAAAGTGGCTGTACTTTTCAGGAGGCTCTTACTTACTATGGACTGGAAAGGGCAATCTATAGAATTTCGATATCTGAATATGCGGATCATTTCGTTTTGAAGGGCGGCATATTCCTTTATGCAATATTTGAGCGCAATTATGAAAGAGCAACAACAGATGTGGATTTACTTGCACGAAGGATATCAAACGGCAGTAAAGAAATGAAAAATGTATTCCAAAATATTTTTTCTCAGGATGTTGATGATGCGCTTGTGTTTGACGTAGATTCTATCACAGTTGAGGACATCACGGAGTTTAAGGAATATCATGGTTTGCATGTGTCATTTGCAGGGTATCTAGACCGAACGAAAATACCAATTAGCATTGACATTGGTTTTGGAGATGTAATCTATCCGGATGCTGTTAAGATGGACTTCCCTGTAATACTTGATATGGAAGCACCAAGAGTGAATGCTTACTCATTGGAAACATCGATTGCAGAAAAGCTGGAAGCTATCATTCATAATGGATATTTTAACAGCAGGTATAAGGATTTTTATGATATTTATGTTCTTTCAAAAAAATATGAGTTTTCTTATGAAGAGCTTCGGAATGCTGTTATCCGGACATTTGAGAACAGAAAAACACCAATGACGATGGACTCCGCTGCTTTTGGCGATGGATTTCTAAATGATCCAATGCATCAGACAAGATGGAAATCATTCTTAAAGAAGAAGAAAGCGCTTATTCAGATCTCTATGTCAGATGCTGTGGATTGGATAAAGAACTTTGTTTGCCCGCTGCTTGAAGGAACGGAGAAAACAAAATGGAATCCTGAAAAGGGTATCTGGAAATGAAAGTGCAGTTACACATATATTGAATACGAAACCTTACGGGGCGGTTTTTACCGCCTCTTTTGCTTTGTTTTTTGTGGGAGCAGGGCCTATGCTGTTGCGAAAACCGGCATTTTGTGATAAACTTTGCTTATAAACAGGAGATGTTACAGGAAAGGGACTGCAATGCCTGAAAACAAAGATACAGACAATAGAATAAAACATTTCGTTTCAGGTGTTTCATCTGCCTGTGACACAAATGATGCAAATCTTATCAGAATCCTGCGTGATAACGAGGGTACGGAATTCGGCAGACGCTTCGGTTTTGACGGTATTTCATCGGCTGATGAGTTTTCAAAAGCCGTGCCGCTTTCCGGCTATGCCGATTTTGAAGAATACATACAGAGAATCTACAGCGGTGAGGATAATATACTTACGGTCTATCCGGTCAGAAATTTTCTTATGTCCTCCGGCACCAAGGGCAGACCCAAGCTGTTTCCGCTGACAGAGGAGGCGCTTGTGAGGTATTCATCATACATTGTTGACACTCCTGCAGAACTTATAGATGCAGATGAGCAAAAAATGATACATACCAGTGTTTTTCGCCCGGCAGGAGGCAGAGGAGAAACCCTGCTTTCCTCGGCATATTACGGCTATCTTGACAGCAGAGGAGCCCTGCCGGAGTATCTGGGAGGCAAAGAGCTGACCTTTTCGGACAGAATAAACGATGTGCCGTATGTCAAGCTTCGGATTATGCTGGCATATGAGGACCTCAGCGCAGTACATTCAATCTTTTTATATGACATGCTGCTGCTTTTCAGCTACCTTGAAGAAAACGCAGGTATGCTGCTTGATGACATCAGGCATGACAGAATATCCGCAGATCTGCCCTGCGACATAAAGGCAAAAATAAATTCCCTGCCCAAGATAGAGGAGAGCAGACTGAGACAGCTTGAGGAAATTCTAAGCGGCGGCTTTGACACTCCCATCGTTCCCGTAATCTGGCAGAATTTAAGATATATAAGCGGAATAGGCGGCAGCAGCTTTGCGGTACAGATCCGTATGCTCCGAAAATACACCGGAGATATACCAGTCTATTACTTTGCGTATGCCTCATCCGAAGTAATGGCGGGAGCCGCATTTGAGCTGGACAGAGCGGAGTATACGCTTTTGCCGGACAGTGCATACTATGAATTTCTGCCTGAGGATTCCACAGAGCCTGTTTCTATGAGGCAGGTTAAGGCAGGTGAGATTTATGAGCCTGTTGTGACTACATTTTCCGGGCTTTACCGTTACAAAACAGGCGATCTTATTAAAATCACAAAAAACAGCGGGCAGGTTCTGACATTTGAGGTTATCGGCCGCAAGGGTGATATACTTAATATTGCCGGCGAAAAACTGACTGCATTGTCAATGCTTGATGCGGCGGTGATGGTGGCCGAGGAAATACATGATATGGGTGATTTCTGTGCGGCTGCGGATTATTCGGTTGTTCCCGCAAGATTTCACATCTTTGCGGAATCCGGTGTACCGGCGGCGCAGCTTTCAGAGGCTTTTGATGATAAACTCAAAAAAACCTCAATAGACTATGAGGATATCAGAGGTCTTGGGATGCTGGGAAACCCCACAGCAACCTGCCTTGAAAGAGGCTTTTTATCCGCGGCTTTCAGTAACAAAAACGGACACAACAAACCAAAACTGTTTCTTACACAGATACAATACGAAAAACTGAAATCAGAGGTGGCAAAACTTGAAAGAAAATGACTTTTCATTTATAAACAGGCTTTATTTATGCGCACTTTTTCCCAATGTCATAGCAGTTCTCGGCGGTACGGTAAATGTACTGTTTGACGGTATTCTGGTGGGCAGAAGGCTGGGGGATGCCGGTCTTGCGGCAGTAAACATGAGCTTCCCCGTGTATCTTATCCTGTGCGCTCTGGGAGCGCTGGTGGCGTCAGGCGCGGCGCAGCTTTCGGCAATGGCAATCGGAGAGAACAAAAAACAGGAGAGCATCAGAATATTCAGGTGTGCGGTGCTGCTTGGCACGGTTACATCTGCTGCTGTGTGCATGATACTTCTGGCGTTTTCGCAGCCGCTGACAGAGCTTCTGTCGTCAGGTGAAAGCAGCGGATATGTCCGCACATATGTGCAGATTACACTTATAGGCGGAATTTTCAAGGTAATGCTGTATGTTCCGTATTTTTATCTGAGGCTTGAAGGCAAAAATATGCACGCCATGAGAATAATGCTGATTATGACAGTAATAAATATAGTTTTAGACTATATATTCCTGTTCATATGCGATTTCGGAATAGCAGGGGCGGCATGGGCAAGCGTCATAGCGACGGTGGTTGCGTGCATTCTCGGATTTATATATCTTTGCTCGGACGAAGGCGAATTTCGCATCGGATTTTCACTTCCCCGAATGGAAGACCTTATCGGTATTACAAAATACGGTGCTATGATGTCGTTTAACAATATTCTGTCGGCAGTCCGCATATTTGCGCTCAACAAAGTGCTCTGGATATTCGGAGCAGCTGAATTTACGGCAGTTTTTGCGGTTGTAAACAGTATTGCCGAATTTTCGATGTGCATTCAGAACGGAGTGCCTCAGGCATCGGGAGCCATGATCGGAATACTGGCAGGCGAAAGAGATTCTGCTTCAATAAAAAAACTGCTGCGTATGCAGATTATATGCGGATGTCTGCTGTCTGCCTTATTCGCCGCAGTGCTGATAGTTTTTGCAGGCAGTATGGGAGGCTTATTCGGAAGCAGTGCGGACTGCACAAAAGCAGTATGCTGCTTTGCGGCAAGTCTTGTGTTTGCAACAGTCAACAATATTTTTTCATACTACTACAACGCTACGGGCAATGTATGGCTTGCAAATATTTCTTTTCTTTTCAGAGTATGTGTGTTTGCAATAGGCTTCTGCTTTATGTTCGGCAGACTCGGACTTACGGTATGGCTGTTTTTCCCGGCCGCCGAGCTTGCGACAATGCTGCTGTGTTTTCTGGCAGGCTCTGTCAGGGCGGGAATCAAAAATCTCAATCCGCTTTATCTGATTGATGACAGCCCCGAAAAAAGCGGCAGAAGCATGTCTGTATCTGTTGAGGCCGAGCAGGAAAAAATCTGCGAGGCCAGTGAAAAAATACAGGAATTCTGCGAAACCAACGATATGCCGCCTAAGACCTGCATGGTGGTAGGTCTTGCGGCAGAGGAGATAATGATGATAATTACAGAAAAATCTCTGAGGACAGGCAGCAATATAGACGTGCGTGTACTGAGCAGCAATGATACGGGCATACTGAGAATACGCTCAGGCGGAGACAGATACAATCCCCTTGCTGTTCAGGATGAAAGCGATGAATATATGGGAATAAGAATGATAAAAGGACTTGCCAAAAAAGTTGACTATCAGAGCGCGCTGGGCGTTAATACACTGACAGTTGTTATATAATACGGAGGAAACAGCATGAAACATCATATATCTAAACTTGCACTTAAACTTACGGTGGGATTTGTGACACTGGGCATTCTCATATGCGCAATAAGCTCGTTTATCGGTTACACCCAGTACAAAAACAGCATAGAAAAACAGTACAACGTCACAGCATACGATATTGCAGAGACTGCGCAGTCATATTTTGAAGACGGTGAGCTGGCATATTATGCAGAGCTTGCGGCAGGATACAAAGACGGTACCGTAAGCGAAGATGAGATAAAAGCAGCAGTACAAAGCGACAGATACAAAGAAATATGCTCGGAATTTGACAGCCTCAGAGAAGCGATGGGTGCAAATGATGTGTTTGCTTTTGTCCTTGACGAAAAAGAACTCGAAAGCTATGACGGAGACCGCGAAAACTGGCAGCCGCTTCTGTATATGTTTGACAGCTACACTGTGCCTGAATATTCATATGTATTAGGCGACAGAGGCGGATTCAACCCCGAATACATAACAGAACTAAGTGATATAGAGAATACAGGAGAGCTATCCTCCAGCTATTTCGTCTCAGAGGGCGATTACGGCTACAATACGAGTGCTATTCTTCCGATGGCAGACAGCGACGGCGTTTTTGCAATGATTGCAGTGGAGATACCTATGGTTACCCTTGAGTCTACACTGAAAATGTATATACTGAATGCGATAGTGGTTACAATACTTGTGATACTGGTTGTTATTGCGGTGTATATGGTTTATCTGTTTACAAGAGTTGTAAGGCCGATAAATACAATTGCGGCAGAGGCGGGAAGCTTTATCGAAAACGACAGCAAAATGTCAGAGGCTCTGTCTGAAATAAAAACGAATGACGAAATACAGTCTCTTGCAGGCAGCATTCTCAAAATGGAAAAAGACATACACGAATATATAGACAATCTCACCAGAGTAACAGCGGAAAAAGAGCGCATAGGGGCGGAGCTTGATGTTGCAAGACATATCCAGTCCTCGATGCTGCCGTGTATATTCCCTGCTTTTCCCGAAAGAGATGAATTTGAGGTGTATGCCACTATGACGCCTGCCAAGGAGGTCGGCGGCGATTTCTATGATTTCTTCATGGTGGATGAACGTCATCTTGCTGTGGTTATGGCAGATGTTTCGGGCAAAGGCGTTCCGGCGGCGCTGTTTATGGTAATAGGCAAGACCCTCATCAAAGATCATACTCAGCCGGGCAGAGAACTGGGAGAGGTGTTCTCGGAGGTAAACGATCTTCTTTGCGAATCCAACAGTGAAGGACTTTTCATTACGGCCTTCGAGGGTGTGCTTGACCTTGTTACAGGTGAATTTAACTTTGTGAATGCGGGACATGAGATGCCGTTCGTTTACAAAGGCAGCGCATTTGAACCTTACAAAATAAAGCCGGGCTTCGTGCTTGCAGGCATGGAGGGTATGCGCTACAAATCCGGAAGCATGACGCTTGAGCCGGGAGACAAACTGTTTCAGTATACCGACGGTGTTACAGAGGCGACAGACTCTGATAACAGGCTTTACGGAATGGAAAGACTTGGCGGTATTTTGAATAAAGTAAAAGATGATGCTCCTGAAGTGATTCTGGGCGCAGTCAAGGAGGATATTGACAGATTTGTCGGAGATGCTCCGCAGTTTGACGATATAACCATGCTGTGCTTTGAATATACAAAGAATATGGAGGAACAGTAATGGAAAAACTGACTCTGCCTGCCGTCACCGCAAACATAGAAAAAGTGACGGATTTTGTAAACGGTCTGCTTGAAGCTGCGGACTGTTCGCCAAAAGCAATGATGCAGATTGACATTGCTATTGATGAGCTGTTTGGAAACATCGCCAATTATGCCTACGGCAGCGAGACAGGCGATGCAACCGTCGGAGTTGAGATTACGGAAGACAGGACTGCAATAATCACATTTACAGACAGCGGTGTTCCGTATGACCCTCTTCAAAAACCCGATCCCGATGTCACACTGTCTGCTGAGGAGAGAGAAATCGGAGGCCTTGGGATATTTATGGTCAAAAAAACCATGGACGATATGGTTTATGAATACGCAGAGGGACAGAATATCCTGAGCATTAAAAAAAATATTTAGGGATATATTGATAAGGAAAATAAGTTATGAAGCTGTTCAACAGGAAACTTTCGGCAGTAAAAGAAGGAAAGCAGGTGGAAAAGCTCATACTTGATGACGGTAAGCTTGAAGCTGTAAGCGGAGGAGTGTATGAAGGACAGACGCTTTTGTGCGAGGACTGTCTCAGACCGTACAAATTCACAAGAGGCAACTTCAGCACAGAAACCCTCTGCAACGACTGTGCCATCGCGAAGTATCTTGACAGACCCGGTGGCGGAGCTGTAAAAACCTGCGTCTGCAAAAACTGCGGCATGACCTATCAGACTTCCGCAGGCAGCCTTGCAACTGATAAGGAATGTTCAAGCTGTGCAGTGGCAAAGCTGTTTGGTTCGCGCTGATTACAGTTTGTGTGAAAAACGGGGGATATTTGCTATGCTTTGTGTGCGATATAAACAAACAGACTTCCCTTATTACTGCTCAAAAAACACATCAGCAAAAACAATAAATATGATTTTACAGTGTTAATTACCTCTGTTATCTGATATAATAGAGGCAGAAATAAATGAAAAGGAGATACAGCATGAGTCTTAACATAGAAAAACAGACAGCAGATTCAACAGTTTTGAAACTGTCAGGCAGACTGGATACAGCTACGGCGCCTGAACTTGAGAAATGTATTGAGGAGTCTTTGGATACTATAGACAGCCTTGTATTTGATTTTGCAGAGCTTGAATACATATCATCCGCAGGACTTAGAGTTATGCTCAAAACACAAAAAACAATGAACGGCAAGGGCGGTATGAAGGTTACCAATGTTGATGACAGCATTATGGAAATCTTTGAAATCACAGGCTTTGCCGATTTCCTCACAATAGAATAGCAGTTAAGCTGGACTCTTAAATTCCCGGAGGATTTTGTGCTTTCGGGAAATTTTATACACAAAAATATAAAAAAAGCGCCAAAAAGTATGGAAATGAGGCTAAAGTGTGGTATAATTAAAGCAAAAATAAATGAAAAGGTAGGTATTGAATTTTGAAAAGGATATGCACCATTGTTACAGCACTCATATTAATAATATCTCTGTTTCCGTTTGAGGCTTTTGCCGCAACAGGAAGCAGCCCGTTCAAATCGGGCACATATACACATTCCTCTATGTTTGACGGTATGAATATATACAACGGTATAGATGTGTCTGAGCATCAGAAGACAATAGACTGGGCCAAGGTCAAGGCCGCAGGAGTTGACTTTGCGATAATCCGCGTTGCAGGCAGAGGCTACGGCTCGGCGGGCAGTCTGTACGAAGACAAATATTATAAACAGAACCTGCAGGGAGCCATTAATGCAGGCATCAAGGTGGGAGTGTATTTCTTCTCACAGGCGGTTACAGTCAAAGAGGCAGAGGAGGAGGCTGACTATATCCTTTCGAGGATAAGCGGATACAATATCACTCTCCCGGTTATATTTGACTTTGAGTTTGGGACAGGCTACAGAGTAAATGCCCTCCAGTTCAAAACAACAGAGTGCAAAACAGCCATAACCGATATGTGCACTGCATTCGGCGCCAAGGTTAAAGCCGCCGGCTATAAGCCTATGATATATGCGAATCTTGTGACCTTTAACGGATATATGTATCCTCAGAAGATAATATCGGCAGGCTGTGATCTGTGGCTGGCGCAGTATAACACTTCTGCGGACCTTACATACAGCTACTGCTGCTGGCAGTATACAAGCTCAGGCAGTGTAAGCGGCATATCGGGCAATGTGGACTGCAATTTCTGGTATGACAGCGGCAAATACTTTGACGGACAGACGCCGGACAGCAATGACGATGATGATTCACTTGGCAAGGTTACCGGAGTTTCACTCAAAACACGGACGACATCGTCTGTAACCCTTGAGTGGGACAAGGTATCAGGCGCAGAGGGATATTACATATACAGAGCCGATTCATACGGCGGCACCTACAAAAAAATCGGAAGTGCGACAGACACCCAGTACAAGAATTCAGATCTGACGCAGGGCAGAGAATACTATTACAGGATATATGCGTACAAGGGCAGCGACACAGGCAGTGCCTCATCAAAATTCGCTGCAACTGTAAAGCCTAAATACGACAGATACGGCACCACAACCGAAAAAGACATAAGAATAAGAACTCATGCGGGTACTTCATACAATACCGTTACTTATGTTGGCAAGAACAAACAGGTGACTATACTTGCAAGCACCAGGGATTCTTCGGATCATACATGGTACAAAGTAAAATACACCTATAACGGCACCACCTACAGCGGCTATATGATTAAGGACTACTTTACAATTACCAAAAAAGGCACTACAACCGCCGCTCTTAATATGAGAAAAGGCGCAGGTACATCATACGGCAGGATAACAGTCATACCAAAAGGCAAAACTCTGGTGCTCTACAGCAGCAAGAGTGTAAGCGGCACCACATGGTATCAGGTTAAATACAAGGTTTCCGGAGTCTACAAGACAGGCTGGGTAAGCGGCAGCTACATCAAAGCGCTGAATCTGTAAGTTTAATCCGGTTGCCATATGGGCAAATTAAATATATAATATAGGTAATCTATTTGAGAATGAGAGGTCAGGCTTGTGAAAAAACTACTTGCGATACTGTTATCACTTACAGTGATATTTACAATGATTCCTGCAGGAGCATATGCAGACGAGACAGGCAATCAGCAGCAGGGAGGTCAGGAGACGGGAGAGGATGTCAAACCCGATATAGATCCTGACACCGTACATCTTAACGGAGTTACGGACAAGGCGGCGGGAGTATCATATGATGCGGCTATCACATTTGCCGGCAAAACCTACTATTACAGGAGCGTTTCAGAAGCGGCAAACGATGCAATTGCAGACGATGTTATAACGCTGCAGAGAAATATTGCACTGTCCGAAAACCTGTATCTTTATACAGAGGTTCCTGTGACACTGGATCTTGCGGGGCAGACCGTAACCTGCGGCAGCAGCAGAGTGTTCACAGGCTGGGACGGCAGTAAAATATACAACAGTGACATCACATTTACAGACACAAAAGGCGGAGGCAAAATATATGCCACATCAAACCAGGTTGCCGTATATGTTTCAAACGGCAGATTTACGTTTTCGGGAGGCTCGATAGTAAACACCTACAGCCCCGAAAAGGGCGGAGCATACGGTATTTATGCCAAGAGAAACTCAGAGGTTAATATAACGGCGGGTTCGGTGCTTGCCGAAACAGCGGTTATGGCATGGCCTGCAACAGTAAACGTTACAGGCGGTATTATACGGGGCACATATCAGGCGGGACTTCGTGTCAACGGAGACGAAGAAACGCAGACAGCTTCTGTTGCAAACATATACGGAGGCTACATATCGTGCTTTGAATACGCAGGGATATACGGAGATGACGGCGCGACCGTCAACTTTTACGGCGGATATGTCTACGGTGACTACGGCATATACCTTTATGACAAATCGGAGGTTACGGTAAACGGTGGCGACATACAGGGGCGTAATGCTTCGGCTGCAATCGCACGCAAAAGCAAACTCACACTCAATGACGGCACACTTGACGGCTCGGTAATAACAGAATACGAGGGAGCCACATTTGTGATGAACGGCGGCAGTGTTCAGACTACAGGCAGCGATATTGCAATTATGGGCAATGCAGAGGAAGGTCATGGCGATGTTACCATAGTGATAAACGGAGGTACGATTACATCTGATGCCACGGCTCTTTACCTGCCTCAGTCGGGAACCACCACAATCAAAGGTGGCAGCATTACAGGCGCTGCGGGAATAGAAATCAAATCAGGCAGACTTGAAATATCCCCTATATCAGATGATGCGCTTACGATAGAGGCTCTGGGGACTCCGTATTCGGGAGGCACTCCGGACTCAAACCTTAACAATGAGGACGGAGCTGCAGTTGCTGTTACGGGAGATGCCGGCTATTCGGGAAATATAGATGTCGCTGTTTCCGGCGGTACATTTAACAGCGCTTACGGTATTGCCTTCTGGGCATACAACCCCGACGGCAGCCGCTGCATCAGAAATATAGACATATCAGGCGGAACCTTTACGGGAGGTAAATATAATTCCAAAAAATATTCGGCGTGTGCGGCATATAACGTCAGAGGATTTGTAAGAGGCGGCAGCTTCAATACGGATCCTGCAGCCTTTGTTTCCAGAGGGTGCATTTCCGGAATCTCCGGCAATTACTTTGATGTCAGCAACGGAGTAGTCTTCAAGGGTGAGAAATCAGACATTGCAACCGATGTGACATCGGGAAACACAACCAGAACAATTAGCAGAACAGGCGCCGATGCGGATTCAAACCCGGTACAGCAGATTACAATGACGGTCACGGACAAAACCGGAGCCGCTGTTAAAACCATAACAGAAACCTCATATGAGTACGAAAAAAACATACTGTCAGAAAAAACTACAGCTGTTAAAGGTGAAACCTCATCAGAAGCGACAGTCCGTATTAAAGGCGATGTTACAGAAGATGCGGTATCAGCGGCAAAAGCCCTGCTCAAAGAATCAGAGCTTGAGCTTGCCTCGACCGGAGGCGGCAGTGTACTGCAGATTATAGGGCTTTATACGGATCAGAAATCCATTGCAGTTAAAAAACAGGTGTTTAACTCTATTATGCAGACGGGTACTCTTGAGGTTCAGACAGCTGACGGCACATACAGATTTACTGCAGAGGAGATGCAGCTTATAGCCGATAAATCAGCAGACGAAACCATAACACTTTCATCTGAATCAGTAGGAATCATCAGACAGCAGCGTATAGACAATGCCAAAGCCGCAAACCCGGCTCTTGCATCTGCAAGCAAGAAAAACTCACTGGTAACAGTTAAATGGAGCCCGAAATCAGGTGTTGACGGCTACATACTCAAACTGATAACAGGCGGCAAAACCTACACCGAAAAAATAACGGATGCGGACGCTTCGGAATTTACTTTCAGCCAGCAGGTTACCAAATCCTACAGGATCAAGGTTGCCTCTGTTACAGAGGTTGAGGGCGAGGAGATAACCTCATCATACAGCTGCAAAACCTCTGTTGTAAAACCGACCGTATCAAAAATATCAAAGGCCTCAAAAACCAAAAAAGTAACAGTTAAATGGAAAAAAATGAGCACCGTTGACGGCTTCAGAGTAAGACTTGTATACAAAGGCAAAACCACTACAAAATACATATCCGATCCGAAAGCGGTAAGCTATACATTCAGTACTAAGGTAACAGGCTCATACAAAATCAAAATTTCATCATATTCAACTATAGAAGGCAAAAAAGCTTACTCGACAGAAAAAACTTTTTCAAAAAAATAGCAGGAGAAATCAGCTGATGGGAATTCTTGACAAACTGAATGATAAACAGAGAGAAGCGGCTGTCCACAGGGACGGTCCGCTTTTGATTCTTGCAGGGGCCGGAAGCGGCAAAACCAGCACCATGACCTGCAGAATAGCCCACCTTATATTAGATGAGGGCGTAAATCCGTACAACATACTTGCAGTGACCTTTACCAACAAGGCTGCGGGAGAAATGAGAGAGAGAGTAGAGCAGCTGATAGGCAGCACCAGCGGTATGTGGATTATGACATTTCACTCCGCCTGTCTCAGAATACTCAGAATGAACTGCGAGATATTAGACTATGGCAGGGACTTTGCGGTTTATGATCCTGCAGACCAGAAAGCCGTAGTCAAGACAATAATTAAAGAAAAACAGCTGGAGGACAAAAAATACCCTCCGGCATATTATCTGTCCATAATAAGCTCATGCAAAAACAGCGGCATGAGTCCGGAGGAATATATAAATTATGAGGGCGAGAACTTCAGAACCAGACCCGTATATGAAGTTTTCAAAGCCTATCAGAGCACTCTCAAAAAAAACAATGCCATGGACTTTGACGATCTGCTTCTTAACACCGTCAGGCTCTTTGAGGCAGACGAGGCGGTGCTTCTGAAATATCAGCAGAGATTCAGATACATAATGGTTGACGAATATCAGGATACCAACAGAATACAGTACAGATTCATAAAAATGCTTGCGCAGGAGCATCATAACCTGTGTGTGGTTGGAGATGACGACCAGTGCATATACCAGTGGAGAGGCGCTGATATATCCAATATTCTCGACTTTGAAAAAGATTTCCCAGGCGCCAGGGTGGTAAAGCTGGAGCAAAACTATCGCTCCTGCAGCAATATACTTGATGCGGCTCATTCTGTCATCAGCAACAACAGGCGCAAGGACAAAAAACTGTGGACAAGCGCCGAGGCGGGCAGCAAAGTCAGCTATTACAGGGCAGATGATGAGCGCGACGAGGCGGAATATATAGCCGGAGAAATAGCCATACTCAAATCGCCGGATCTTAAATACAGCGATTTTGCGGTGCTTTACAGAACCAACGCACAGTCGCGTACATTTGAGGAAGCGCTTTCAAAGAGAGATATTCCCTACAGAGTTTTAGGCGGGCTCAGATACTATGACCGCAAGGAAATCAAAGATATGGTTGCATACATGAGGCTTGTTGCAAATCCTGCGGACAGCCTTTCGCTTGCAAGAATAATAAACGAGCCCAAGAGAGGTATGGGAGCCAAAACCGTTGCCAAGCTGGAAACGCTGGCAGAAGTCAGAGGGCAGAGCCTTTTTGATGTGCTGTGCGATGAGGAGACGGTGGCAGGGCTTTCGGCCAAATCACGCCCCCTTGTAAAGAGCCTTGCAGAGTGTATTCAGAAATACTCGGCCGAAAAAGACAACCTGAGAGTTTCGGATATATATGACGGGCTTCTCAGAGATTCAGGATATTATGACGCGCTCAAATCCGCAAATACGGTGGAGGCTGAGGGCAGGATAGAAAACATACTTGAATTCAAGTCGGTGATATATGATATGGAATCAGAAGAAAGCAATATTTCACTCAGCGAATTTATGGAAAGACTTGCGCTGCTTTCGGATATAGACAACCACGATGAAACAGAGGACGCCGTAGTGCTTATGACGCTTCACTCCGCCAAGGGACTGGAATTTCCGGTAGTGTTTATGCCGGGTATGGAGGATGGTCTGTTTCCGGGCTGGAGAGCCTTTGAAAAGCCTGAGGGCATTGAGGAGGAGCGGCGTCTTTGCTATGTGGGCATGACAAGAGCAAAAACAAGGCTTTTTATGACAGGCGCGCAGGTAAGAACCATGTACGGACGCACCGACTACACCAGAGAGTCGCAGTTTGTCAGGGAGATAGACAGGAAATTCATGGAGGGCGATGCCGTATATGAAAAAAAACGGGGAGACCGTTTCGGCAACGGCGGCAGTCCTGACGGCTTTAACGGACCTGCACCCGCAAAACCGTTTGATTCGCTCAGATATGCGAAGCAGAACATGGCGTCCAGAAAAAACAGCGGCATAAACCTGTCTGCGGGAGACAAGGTAAACCATGCGAAATTCGGAGAGGGTCTTGTCATAGAAGCGTCAGACAGGACTGCAAATATAATGTTTGATTCGGTCGGTCTTAAAAAAATCGCCGTGGATCTGGCGCCGATTGAAAAAATATAGAGGTATATATACTGTGAAAGAAAAAATTCGTGAACTTATAGAGCTTTTGAACGAAGCCTCAAAAGCATACGAGCAGGGCACAGGAGAGCTTATGTCCAACAGGGAATACGATGAGCTTTATGACAGGCTTGCGCAGCTCGAAAAAGACACCGGTATAATTTTTGCGGACAGCCCCACAAGAAACGTAGGCTATGAGGTGATAAGCGACCTTCCAAAAGAAGCGCACCCCAGACGGATGCTGTCTTTAGACAAGACCAAAGACGTCGGACAGCTCAAAGCGTTCCTCGGTGAGCAGAAGGGAATCCTTTCGTGGAAAATAGACGGCCTTACGATAGTTTTGACCTACGAAAACGGAGAGCTTTCAAAGGCGGTGACAAGAGGCAACGGCGATACAGGCGAGGTGGTGACACAGAACGCCGGGACATTCAGAAACCTGCCGGTTGAAATACCGTTCAAGGGCAGGCTTGTATTGAGAGGCGAGGCTTTTATCACCTACTCGGAATTTGAAAAAATAAATAATATGATTGAGGATGTCGAATCCAAATACAAAAATCCGCGAAACCTGTGCAGCGGCAGTGTCAGACAGCTGAACAGCGAAATTACGGCAAAGCGCGGTGTCAGATTCAATGCGTTTGCGCTTGTAGAAGCACAGGGAATCGACTTTGACAACTCAAGAGAAGCGCAGCTTGACTGGCTTGACATGATGGGCTTTGACACAGTGCAGCGAAAGATAGTTGATGCAGGCAGTATAGAGGAGGCGGTAGGCTGGTTTGCGGAGCATATTTCAGATTACGACGTACCGTCAGACGGTCTTGTGCTGATATATGATGATATACAGTACGGCATATCGCTTGGGCAGACTGCCAGATTCCCCAGAGATTCCATTGCATTCAAATGGAAAGATGAAACAGCTGTGACAAGGCTTATCGGGATAGAGTGGAGCCCGTCACGCACCGGACTTATAAATCCGGTTGCCGTATTTGAACCTGTACAGCTTGAGGGTACGACGGTTTCAAGGGCATCTGTTCACAATCTGAGCATAATGAAACAGCTCGCTCTCGGCGAGGGCGATGAGATAGAGGTATACAAAGCCAATATGATAATACCTCAGATACTCGAAAACCATACGGGAAGCGGGACAGTAAAAATACCTGATGTATGCCCTGTCTGCGGAGCGCCTGCAGAGATAAGAAACGATACAGGCGTTGAAACGCTGGTATGTCCGAATCCCGGATGTCAGGTGAAGCATATCAAGTCCTTCACACATTTCGTATCAAGAGATGCGATGAATATAGACGGAATGAGCGAGGCTACAATCGAAAAATTCGTGGATGCGGGCTTTATTAAAAAATACGGCGATTTTTTCAGGCTCGACAGATTTGAAAACGAAATCAGCAGCATGGAGGGCTTCGGTGAGAAATCCTTTAACAATATAGTCGAAGCTGCACAGAAAGCCTCGCACACTACGGCTGCAAGACTTCTGTATGCGCTTGGAATAGCCAATATAGGGGCGGCAAACGCTAAAGTCATAGCTAAAGCCTGCGGCGGCAGCTGGGAAAAAGTCAAGAGACTTGACTATGAGCAGCTTATTGAGATAAACGGCATAGGAGATGTGATGGCGGCAGACTACATCGCATACTTCAAAGATGCGGACAATCAGGAGATGATAGCGGATTTGGAGCAGGCGGTTTCATTTGAGCAGGAGCAGACAGCTGACATACCGCAGAGCCTTGAGGGCAAAACCTTTGTTATAACCGGCAGCCTTAATCATTTTGAAAACAGGCAGCAGCTCAAAACCCTTATAGAGAACATGGGAGGCAAGGCAGCAGGCTCTGTAAGCAGCAAAACCGACTATCTTATCAACAACGACAACACCTCCGGCTCATCAAAAAACAAAAAAGCCAAGGAACTTGACATACCGGTTATAACCGAAGAAGAATTTCTGGAGATGATAAACAATGCTTAAAACAGGCAAACTTGACAGTGAAGTTTTGAAAAGGATAATATTTGACAACATAAAATTCAAAAGAGATGAGATAATAACAAGACCCGGAATAGGAGAGGACTGCGCGGAAATAGATTTCGGCGAATATATATGCGTGATGTCTACAGACCCTATCACCGCCTCTGTAAAAGACATAGGCAGACTTTCGATTCATATATCGTGCAATGACATAGCCTCAAACGGTGTGCAGCCTCTGGGAATAATGCTGGCCGTAATGCTGCCTGAGGGCACCACAGAAAAAGACATAGAGACCATAATGAAACAGGCTGCAGCAGCAGCGGAGCGTATGGAGGTTGAGATAATAGGCGGTCATACCGAGATAACTCCGGCAGTCAATAAGCCTGTAATAGTCTCAACTGCCATAGGCAGACAGCCTAAGAATAAAGTCAGACAGGAAATCAGAGAGGGAGACAAAATCTTCATAACGAAATTCTGCGGCATTGAGGGGACAGGCATAATAGCCTGTGACTGCGCAGACGAAGTGAAACCGGTACTTACTTTGCAGGAGCTTGCCGAGGCCGAAGCAATGCTCGATATGGTAAGCGTTGTCAAAGAAGGCGTAATTGCAGGCGATATTGGCGTATCGGCGATGCATGATATAACAGAAGGCGGAGTACTTGGCGCAGTCTGGGAGCTTTGTCAGGTGGCAGGACTTGGCGCACTGATTGATACGGCAGACATACCGGTAAGGCCGGTCACCAGAAAAATCTGTTCGCATTTCGGCATAGATTATCTGCGTCTTATATCCAGCGGATGTATGCTGATAATAGCACCGCCGGAAAAACAGCAGGAGCTTGAAAGCCGCATTGATATGATTAAATGTATAGGTGAGATCAGACCTGCCGATTACGGTATTATGATGGTTACAGACATGGGAACAGAAAAAATAGCGCCGCCGGAAAGCGACGAATTATACAAAGCAGTTAAATAAGGAATAAGGAAGTTAGAGATACAACATGAGAAACAGCAAAAAAAGTTTTATTTTCAGGAAATTAGGCTGCATAGCTGTTGCAGCCGCAATCATTATAACATCGGTATATCCTGCTTTTGCAGACAGTGCCGATTATACAATTCAGAGCAACAGATATGTGCAGAACATAAATATGGACAGGCAGATACAGTCGCTTGATCCGAGGCTGTATCTGGATGCGTCTCTTGGAGAAATGAGTGAAACCAAAGAAACACCTATGACAGAGGAGGAGCAGCGCCGGATCAGAGAGCTTGGCATAAAAATTCTGACGGAATCGGGAAAAGACCCTGCAAATATGACGGATTATGAAAAAACTCAGGTGTTTCACGACTGGATCAAGGATCATTTTTACTATTATCACGGGGATGATGTAAAACAGAATCCGGCAGAGCTTTACAGAATGTATGAGGCAGATGAGCAGGGGCGTGTTCTGACATGGTGCAACGGGTATTCAGCGATGCTTATTGCATTCTGCAGATCACAGGGAATCCCTGCAACAACCGTTGCAGGCCATTATATAAGGTGTTCAAAATCCGCAACAGTTTCACAGGCCGATGAATCATGGAAAGCCGAGGCTCTCACAAGGCCGCTTACAATGAGAACTCACTGGTGGGCTATTGTATATGTTAACAAAAACGGCACAAATCAATGGGTGCAGGTTGACTGTAACGCAGACTGCTATAACAGTTTTTCAAGCGGAGATTATACAACCTCGTCCTCCACACTTATAGAAAAATACAGTCAGGTTCTTTTTGCTCCCGATCTGTATACTTTTTCAAGAAGCCATATAATATGGGGATACAGACTTGGAAGTCACAGTATGGCGTGTTTTTTTGACGAAAAAGAAAAACAGCAGATAAGCAGTTTTCTTGAATATTCATATATGAATATGACAAACGGCGAGAGGATAAACGGGACGTCATACAACAAAGCAGACACTGCAGCATGGTTTGCCCAAAACAGTAAAACCGAAGGCTTTGGGAACGGCAAGCTTTACAGATTGTATTTCCCTGAAAGCAGAGGGATTTCCGGCGAGCTTGTGCTGAATGGTTTTGAAAAGCTCAGGAATATCAAGATAGTAAACAATAATATAAATAAACTTGATGTTACGGATTCCCCGTCAGTCGTAACCGTAAACGCCTCAGGATGCAGGCTTGGAACTGCAAGGGTAACAGGCTCGTCAAAGATCAATCTCCTGAATCTTCTTGACAATCCGCTGAAAAAAATCGAGTATGATTTCAAAAACGGCAAAACAGCAGTAATAAATGCGCAGGGAAACGGTACGGTTTCCGTTCGCTCGTATCTTAATGATTATTCGGAGCCAAGACACAGACTTGTCGGCAAGGCAGACACAGGGTATCTCTTTGAAGGCTGGTACAGCAAGAATGGGCTTGTAAACACCAAATCGGATATAATATCAACAAAAGCAGAAAGCTTTGAGTATACTGCGGTATTTAAGCATAAGATGGAATATCTTAATAACGAAAGTGAGATTTCGCAGCTGCTGGCGTTTTTGGGATATGAAAAAAACGGAATCAGCAACGGGACTAAAATCAACGGCACTGCATACGATTCGACGGATGCTACGAAATGGTTTCCGGCATCCTGCGAGACAAGAAGCGAAAAATCGGGGAGACTTTACAAGCTGTATGTTCCCGATTATTCAGGGGCAGCAGGCGCATTAACGCTGAACGGCTTTGAAAAACTTAGGAATGTCAAGGTTTCAAGGAACCCTTTAGACAGTCTGGATCTTACAGACTGCAAGGCTCTTGTAACAGTTGCGGCTGTGAACTGCAGCCTTAAGTCAGCTAAAGTGCTTGGGTCTTCAAAAATCACGCTGATAAATCTGGAGGGCAATCCTCTGAAATCGGCAGAATACACATACAAAGGCGGGAAAACTGCAAAGCTCTATGCGGGAGACGGCGGCACAATAGAGGTGAAATCATATCTTAACAGCAAGAACCAGCCAAGGCATATGCTTGTGGCAAATGCTGATGAGGGGTATAAATTTAAGGGCTGGTACAGCGGAAGCAGGAGGATAAACAAAAAAGCAAAAATAATATCTGTTAAAAACACGGACTTTGAATATAAGGCTGTATTTGAAAAAACAGAGACCAAAGATGAAGATAAGAAATAAAAATATTTTAATGCAGGCGGTTTTTTATCCGCCTGTATTAAAATACAAAACACTCAGAAAAAATCTGATAAAAATTTAACAGAACTGTGGAAATTTATCCCGAAACATGATAAAATACTTTTAGGAATTAAAGTGTAAAAATCGAGAGGAGGGATACTTGCATATGATGATTTTTGGAATTCATATCGGAGCAGCGGCAATCTGGCTTGCAGCGGCGATAGTGCTTTTTATAATAGAGGCGGCTACTGTAGGGCTTACCACCATATGGTTTGCAACAGGTGCGCTTGCAGCGTTTGTGCTTGCCCTGTTTGATATTCCGGTGACCGTTCAGATTGTTGTGTTTTTAGCGGTTTCGGTGTGTCTGCTGGTGTTTACCAGAAGAATATTTGTAGAGAAACTGCGTGCAGGCTCCGAAAAAACAAATACAGATGCGCTGTTAGGTCTTACCGCTATGGTGGAGGAGGATATTCTGCCGATGCAGGTGGGGCAGGTCAGGCTCAACGGACAGATGTGGTCTGCAGTCTGCAGAGGAAACGAAACCGTTTCCAGAGGCAATCCGGTGGAGGTTAAAGCGATAGAGGGTGTTAAGCTTGTAGTTGCACCTGTAGAGAAAATTTAAGGGAGAAAAAATGTATATGTACAGTGTATCAAAGTTTTTGATTATAGTTATTGCAATAGCATTTATTGTATGGCTCATAGTTTCAAATATAAGAATAGTGCCGCAGGCGAGAGCGTATGTTGTCGAAAGACTGGGAGCATACAAGGCAACATGGCAGGTCGGACTGCATTTCAAGCTCCCTGTTATAGACAAGATATCCAAAAAAGTTTCACTCAAAGAAATGGTGATAGATTTCCCGCCTCAGCCGGTAATCACCAAGGATAATGTAACCATGGAAATCGACACGGTTGTATATTTTCAGATTACAGACCCCAAGCTTTATACATACGGAGTGGAGCATCCTATGGATGCCATCGAAAACCTTACGGCGACGACACTGCGTAACATCATAGGCGAACTGGAGCTTGACGAATCACTCACCAGCAGAGAGCATATCAATACCAAGATAAGGCTGGTGCTTGACGAGGCTACAGACCCTTGGGGCATCAAAATAAACAGAGTGGAAGTCAAGAACATAACGCCGCCTAAAGATATACAGGTTGCAATGGAAAAACAGATGAGAGCCGAGCGTGAAAGGCGAGAGGCAATACTGATTGCAGAGGGCGAAAAGAAATCGGCAGTCCTCATCGCAGAGGGCCAGAAAGAAGCGGCAATACTGCAGGCAGAGGCCAAAAAACAGACCGCAATCAAAGAAGCAGAGGGTCAGTCCGAGGCAATACTTATGATTAACAAGGCGACAGCAGACGGTCTTGCAATGATAAAAGCAGCAGGCGCAGATGATGCCGTAATCAGGCTCAAAAGCCTTGAAGCCTTTGCAAAGGCTGCAGACGGTAAGGCTACCAAAATTATTATTCCGTCTGAAATACAGGGAATTGCAGGACTTGCAGCCACAGTCAGCGAGCTTGTAAAGCGTGACGGAGACGAGCAGCAGTGCAAAGGCTGAATAAGTAACCGGCATATTTGCTAACACCACATAAGGCAGTAATTGAAAATATACAAGTAATCGAAAATTCCCGCCCGGTTTTTTTAAGTGCTCTCCCGTTTTGTTTCGGTTT
>CAVDMD010000024.1:0-18090 GCA_963609975.1 bacterium
TAATCGAAAATTCCCGCCCGGTTTTTTTAAGTGCTCTCCCGTTTTGTTTCGGTTTTATCTCTTGTTGGAGCGTATCCATATTTTTTGCTTCTCTGCGGCACTGATAAGCTCATCCCTGAAATCGGGGTGTGCCAGTGAAATCAGCATCTCCGCCCGCTCCCATGTGGTTCTGCCTGCCAGATTTACAGCTCCGTATTCCGTAACCATATAGTATGACTGGCTTCTTGGAGAGGTGACAATATCACCGTTAAATGTAGGCATTATACTCGATTTTATATTACCTGCCTCGTCCCTGTGCGTTGAGGACATACACAGGAATGCCTTGCCGCCCTTTGACATGGCGGCGCCTGTAAGGAAGTCAAGCTGACCGCCTGTTCCCGAAATCTGTCTTGTGCCTGAGCTTTCGGCGCAGACCTGTCCGTACAGATCAGCCGAAAGGCAGCTGTTGATGGAGATAAGCTTGTTCAGCCTGCCCATTACCTCGGGGGCATTTACATATTCGAGAGGAAACGCCATGATTCCGGGGTTTTCGTTTACCCATTCATAAAGATTTGCGGTTCCGAAGAATATTCCCGAAATCCCTTTGCCCTTGTTCAGAGTGGAATATTTGTTTGTGAGCTTGCCCGCCTCATATATCTTGTAGTAGGCGTCAGAGCAGAGCTCTGTGTGCATTCCGAGATCTTTAAGGTCGGATTCAGCTATCATCTCGCCGATTATTCCGGGCATACCGCCTATGCCAAGCTGCAGCATGGCTCCGTCTGTGATATGAGGTAGTATATACTCGGCAATTTTTATATCTGTTGCCTTTGGCGTAAGCAGAGGTACCTGTATCAGAGGCCCGTGCTCGCCCTCGACTATCATATCAACCTCAGAGATATGTATGCTGTCATCGTGGCCTCCGTATATCTTAGGCAGGTTTTCATTGATTTCAACGATAACCACATCGGCTTTTTCGAGGATTCCCTTTGCGATTCCTATTGAGGTTGACAGGTTGAAATACCCGTGGTTATCCATAGGCGCAACACAAACCATAGCCACATTTATATCAAGGAAATGTCTGTAGTATTCGACAACATTTCGGAATATCATAGGAATAAAATTGCAAAGACCCTTGTCGCAGAGCTTTCTTTCGTATGCCGAGCAGTGCCAGCTGTTGTATATGAAATGCTCTCTGTGGGGGTCGCATTCCACTGTCTGTATAGGTCCGAACAGCAGATTTCCACGTATTTTTACATTTTTAAGCTCGTCCTTTCTTTTGGCAAGAGCCGCATCAAGCAGTGCGGGAAACCCGTTGCCTGTGGTGTATTCAACCCAGTCACCGCTTTTGACTGTTGAGACGGCCTCATCAGGTGTTCTCAGCTTGCTTTTGTATTCAGGGATAAAGTTCATGATCTACTCTCCTTTTACTGCAAGGCTTCTGCCTGTCATTTCACAAGGTATATCCATGCCCATAAGGTCAAGCAGGGTAGGGGCTATATCCGAAAGCCTGCCGCCGTCTTTGAGTCTGCATGGCCTGTTTGATATATGCACAAGAGGCACATCGTTAAGCGAGTGGGCTGTAACAGCGTTGCCGTTTTTGTCTGTCATGCAGTCTGCATTGCCGTGGTCTGCGGTAAGAAGTATCTGACCGTCTTTTTTGAGGACTGCGTTTTTTATTCTTCCTACGCATCTGTCGACTGCTTCGACTGCTTTGACTGCAGCCTCCATAACTCCTGTGTGACCGACCATATCGCAGTTTGCAAAGTTTAATATGATAAGATCGTAGATACCGGCGTCAATCTGCTCTATGACTTTGTCTGTGACCTCATATGCGCTCATCTCAGGCTGCATATCGTATGTTGCAACCTTTGGAGAAGGTATCAGTATTCTGTCCTCGTTTCTGTTTGGAGCCTCAACACCTCCGTTAAAGAAAAATGTGACATGGGCGTATTTTTCGGTTTCTGCGATTCTGAGCTGTCTGAGTCCCATATCCGCAGCATATTCTCCGAGAGTGCCGGCAAGGCTCTGAGGCGGGAACGCTACAGTTACCGCAGGCATTGAAGCATCATACTGAGTCATACATACATAGCAGAGATTTGAAGGTCTTGAGGCTCTCTCAAAGCCGTCAAAATCATCAGCGACAAATGCCCTTGTTATTTCTCTTGCCCTGTCAGGTCTGAAATTAAACATAATAACTGCGTCGTTATCCCCTGCAGGCTCTGCACCGTCAATTACGGAAGGCTTTACAAATTCATCGTTTTCATCACGCTCATAGGCGGCGTTAAGAGCATCAAGCGCAGTATCATAATGAAATCCTTCTGAAACAGTCATGGCATTGTAGGCAAGCCTGATTCTGTCCCAGCGATTATCTCTGTCCATAGCGTAGTATCTGCCGCAGACTGTTGCAATCCGGCCTGTGCCGGTTTCACGCATACAGGTTTCAAGCTCTGTAATGTATTTGGCGGCGCATCTTGGCGGCACATCTCTGCCGTCAAGGAAGCAGTGAACAAACACTTTTGAAAGTCCTCTGTCCTTTGCCATGCGGATAAGAGCCTCAAGATGGTTTATGTGGCTGTGAACTCCGCCGTCCGATAAAAGACCGAAAAGATGGAGAGCCGAGCCGTTGTCAAGACAGTGGTTCATTGCTCTGTTAAGCTCAGGATTTGCAAAGAAGCTTTTGTCTTCAATTGATTTTGTTATTCTGGTAAGATCCTGATAGACAATGCGCCCCGCTCCTATGTTGAGGTGCCCGACCTCTGAATTGCCCATCTGGCCTTCGGGAAGTCCCACATCAAGACCGCAGGCTTTAAGAGTTGTATTGGGGCAGGTGCCGAAAATCTCATCAAGCTCAGGCTTTGATGCCTGCGCTATGGCATTGCCCTCAGTGTCTTTATTTATTCCGTATCCGTCAAGGATCATCAGCATTGCAGGTTTCATAAATAATCTCCCAATAAAAAAGTTTACACATTGTGTAACAGCTATAGTATAACAAAAAAAGCAGAGTAATAAAAGATAAGATTGTTTTGAAAGCCGGTTTTCAGTATAATTATAATAAGAAAGGCAGGCACGGTTATGGAATGGAACAAAGCACAAAAAGAAGCAATCGAAAACAGAGGTAAAAACCTGCTGGTGGCTGCAGCGGCAGGTTCCGGCAAGACTACGGTTTTAATAGAGCGTATCAAACGACTCATACTTGAGGACAGAATCCCTGTGGACAGATTTCTGATAGTTACGTTTACAAAGGCCGCAGCCTCTGAAATGAAAGAAAAAATAGTGGCGGCGCTTACCAAGGCCATAGACGAGGCAGGCAGCAGAGAGAATACGGTATATCTCAAAAGACAGCTTGACCTTGTGGGACGCGCCAGCATTTCCACATTTCACAGCTTTGCCCTTGATGTTATCAGAAGGTATTTTTACCTGACAGATGTGGAGCCTGATTTCAGAATATGTGACGAAGCTCAGAGCACGCTGCTCAGAATGCAGGCTGTCGATGAGCTGTTTGCCTGTAAATTCAAAGAGAAAAATCAGGATTTCATCGATTTCATAACCTGCTATGCCGGCGACCGGAACGAAAACAGAGCCAGGGATATAATTCTTGAAACCTACAGAATGATACAGAGTATAGCAGAGCCTTTTGAATGGCTCGAAAAAATGACAGAAAACCTGTCTGTGAGCGCAGATGAGTTTGAAAAAAGCCCTCTGTTTGACTTCATAAAAGAGGATACGGCAGGCGCTGCCTGCTTTGCAGAGAAAACATTTGAACGTATTGCAGAGCTTCTGAGCGATGCCGGGGTTTATTCTCTTGCGGGCAAGTTTGAAGCGGAGCTTGCCGCAATCAGGGAGGCAGATACAGCCGGCATGAATTATGAGCAGCTGGCGGATTTTGTTTCCGGGATTAAAATTCCGAGGATGACCGTTGCGAAAGCCGAAAAAGAAGCCTATGAGCTGATAAAAAATCAGGCCGTATATCTCAAAGACGGAGCCAAAAAACAGCTTGACGACATCAGAGACAGATACTTTGTGTGCAGGCTTTCCGAGTATATGGAGGACATCGGCGGCACCTGCAGATATGCCCGTATACTGAAGGATCTCGTAGTGGAATTCAGCGACAGATTCAGGGCTCTCAAGGCGGAGAAGTCGCTGATAGATTTTAACGATATAGAGCACTACGCGCTTGAGATATTGGGGCATGAGGAGGCTGCGGCAGAGTACAGAGCCAAATTTGAATATATATTTATAGACGAATATCAGGACAGTAATGATGTGCAGGACACCCTTATAAGCAGGATCAAAAGAGAAAACAACCTGTTTATGGTAGGTGATGTCAAGCAGAGCATATACAGGTTCAGGCTGGCGGAGCCGGAGCTGTTTATGAAAAAATACGATGAATATTCGCAAAGTGAAAACAGCCTCAAGATAGACTTAAACCAGAACTTCAGAAGCAAGGGCAGGGTGATTGCGGCGGTAAATACTGTATTTGAAAGCATAATGGAAGACTACGGGCCTGAGGCGGCTCTGCACAAGGGCGTATCATATGAGGGCGAGCTTGATGTCAATCCGGTGCTTGTGATTTTAGACAGAAAAACAGATCCCGATGTTAAGCTTGACGAGGAGATAGCGGGCATGAAAAAAGCAGAGACAGAAGCTCTGGTTGCCGCAGATATTATCAAAAAAACACTGGGCAGTAAAATCTACGATGCCAAGAGAGGCTGCGAGAGGGAGATAACAAGGAGAGATATAGTGATTCTTATGCGAAGCACAAGGTTTAATGCTCCTGTGTTTGCGCAGGTACTCGAAAACGAGAATATCCCTGTATATATAGATGATTCCGACGGATATTTTGATACGATAGAGATTTCACTTGTGGAGGATATGCTTTCCCTTATAGACAACAGCAGGCAGGATATACCTCTGATAGGAGTGCTGCATTCTCCTGTATTCGGCTTCACAATAGATGAGCTTGCGGATATACGCCTTGAATGCAAGGGAACTTCATATTACGAGGCTTTCAGGAATTATGCCGAAAACGGCAGCAATGCAGCGCTAAGGGCAAAATGCAGTGATGCGGAGCAGACTGTGGCAGGCTGGAAACAGATGGCAAGAGATATACCTTTGAGCGAGCTTGTCTGGAAACTGATATGGGAAACAGGCTATTATACATATGCGGGAGCGCTTCCGGGAGGCAGTCAGAGACAGGCCAACCTCAGAGCACTTGCGGACAAGGCCATGGAGGCCGCTGAGGGCGGTATATATGATGTTTACGGATTTCTCAAATACATAGAAGCCGTCAGGGACAAAAAAATCGAAATCGGCCAGATTAAAACAGTGGGAGAGGCTGACGATGTGGTGCGCATAATGACCGTGCACAAGAGCAAGGGTCTGGAATTCCCTGTCGTAATAGGCGCAGGGATGGGTTCAAGGTTTAATTTCAGAAACAGAGAGGCTGACCTTGCGCTGCACAGGCAGCTGGGAATAGGCATCACATATATAAATCCGGCAGAGCACTGGAAACGAAAAACACTGGTACAGAATGTAATTGAAAAATGTATCAGAAACGAAAGCTTTGAAGAAGAAAAACGTATTCTTTATGTTGAGCTTACAAGGGCGATGGACAGACTCATAATGATAGGGACTGTCAGGTCGTTTGAGGGAAACGAATACAAATATATGACTGAAAGCCCCGAAACAGCAGTATGCCCGCTTGATCTTGCGGCGCCTGCAGCCTATAGAGACGGAAGCGGTATAGATATTAAAACAGTCAGCATGCAGAATCTGTCGGCAAATGCGGCGGCAGCTCAGACGGGCAGAGACAAGGTCAGAGCTCTGATAGAAACAGACAAAACAGCCTGCAGCGATGAAATATGCCGAAAGCTTTCATTTGTGTACGGCAATATGAAGGAAGTAAGAACCAGATACAAATATTCGGTTACGGAGCTTAACAGAGAAGCTGCAGGGAAAAATTACGGCAATGAAATCACCCTCAAAATCCCTGCATTTGCAGCGGAGGAAACCGGCATTTCGGCGGCTGTGAGAGGAAGTGCTACACACAAGGTTATGGAGCACATTGATTTCACAGAAGAAAACCTTGACAGCATTATTGATACTCTTGCAGAGAAAAACATGCTGACGGAGCAGGAAAAGCAGGCGGTAAACCGCGACGGCATACTGTCGTTTATACGAAGTGATATAGGAAAGCGCGCAGCAAAGGCAGACAATCTGAGGCGTGAGCATCCGTTTACCATCCTCAAAGAAAAGGACGGTACAGAGGTAATGGTGCAGGGTGTCATAGACTGCTTCTTTGAAGAAGCGGGCGGGCTTGTGCTGATAGACTACAAAAACACCACGCTCAGAAGCGAGGAAGTACTGAAAAAAAGATACAGAGAGCAGCTTGATATATATGCGGAGGCCCTCGAAAAAACAACGCAAAAGCCGGTAACGGAACGGTATCTGTTCCTGCTTGAAGAGGGTAAAAGCATTAAAATATAGAAGATTTCCGCTTGCAGAGGAGCTTCAAAACAGACTCGGCAGAAGGTCATGCCGCACGAGTGTTCTCCTGAAAATATATTTACAAAAAATGCCCCGCAGATGCGGGGCATAATATATAGCTTAAATATGTAGAGTCTTTGGATTATACTAAACCCTGAGCCATCATTGCTTCAGCAACCTTTTCGAAACCTGCAATGTTAGCACCCTGTACCAGAGCATTCTTGTTGCCGTAGTATTTCTCGCCGGCACCTGCACAAGCGTTGTAGATGTTTCTCATAATCTGGTGAAGCTGAGCGTAAACATCTTCGTGCTGATATACAGTGTGACCTGCGTTCTGTCCCATTTCGATACATGAGCAGGCAACTCCGCCGGCATTAGCAGCCTTAGCAGGACCAACAGCTGTCAGCTTGTCCATCAGATAAACAAGTGCATCGTTAGTTGTAGGCATATTAGCGCCTTCGCAGTAGAACTTGCAGCCTGATGCTACGATGTTTTCTGCGTCTGCCATGTGTACGTCGTTCTGCATAGCGCAAGGGATGAATAAGTCAACCTTAACATCGAAATCCTGGCATACGCCCCAAGGCTTCTTGCCTGCAACGAATTTTGCATTAGGGAATTTTTCTGCATAAGGAGCGCAGATGTTCTTGCCTGAGTTTCTGAGGTCAAGGAGATAAGCGATCTTTTCGTCAGTGCTGATTCCGTCAGGGTCATAGATATATCCGTCAGGTCCTGAAATTGTCACGCACTTAGCGCCTAACTGCTGCAGTTTCCATGCTGAACCCCATGCTACGTTACCGAAGCCTGAAATAGCAACAACCTTGTCCTTCATTTCTTCGCCGTTAGCCTTGAGCATTTCTTCTGCGTACCATACGATACCAAAGCCTGTAGCTTCGCTTCTTCCAAGCAGTCCGCCGAAAGGAATTCCCTTACCTGTAAGAACGCCTTCGTATCTGTCAACGATTCTCTTGTACTGTCCGAAGAGATATCCGATTTCTCTGCCGCCAACACCAAGGTCACCTGCAGGAACGTCAGTGTTAGGACCGATGTGTCTGTATAATTCAGTCATGAATGCCTGGCAGAATCTCATTACTTCCGCATCTGATTTGCCGTTAGGGTCAAAGTCTGAACCGCCTTTGCCGCCGCCGATAGGAAGTCCTGTCAGACTGTTCTTGAAGATCTGTTCAAATCCTAAGAATTTGATGATTCCGGGGTATACGTTAGGTGCAAATCTTAAACCGCCTTTGTAAGGTCCGATTGCACTGTTGAACTGGTATCTGTAACCCTTGTTAACCTGTACTTTGCCGGCATCGTCAACCCATACTACTCTGAAAGTAACTCCTCTTTCGGGTTCTGTTAATCTTTCGAGTAAAGCAGCTGCTTCATATTCCGGATGCTGTTCGATAACCGGAGTCAGAGAAGACAGTACTTCTTCAACTGTCTGGTGAAATTCAACTTCGCCGGGGTTCTTCTGCTTACAAAGCTCAATACATCTTTCTACATAGTTTGACATTTTGTTTTCTCCTTTTATTTTAATTTGTTAAAACTAAGAACTATATAACCAATCTCAATATATCACTTTGAGGGTATACAGTCAATGAATTATTTGTTGGCGAGAAAAAAGTCTAAATTTTCGAAAAACGATTACTGAAATTAGCAAAATTGTATGTAAAACGGTTGCAAAGTAGTGTGTGCAAAAGCTTCGGAAAAACATAAAATTCTGCCTTTTCAGAGGTAAAAGCAATAATATTCAATAAGAAAATAAATTTATTGAAAACATTCCGGATTTAATATAAAATAAGGTGTATATGACTAAAGGGGAAATCGGGGATGGCCGGGATACACAGAAAAAAAAGAAAATCATTTTTAAGACGCTTATTATCATTTGCGGTGACAATTGCCGTAATAGGAGCGCTGGCAGGCGCAGCCGGTGTTTTGTATGCAAAGGACAAGCTTGACAATATATCGTATGTCGGGCTTGATGAGAAAAACCTTGCGGCGGACAGTGATATTACAGGTTACAGGAATATCGTCATACTCGGAGTTGACACAAGAGATATGAGTAATTTCTCAGGCTCAAGGACAGACTCTATAATAATAGTCAGTATAAATGAAAAATCCGGGGATATCAGGCTTATATCGGTTTACCGGGATTCGTTTCTTGATATTGAGGGCGTCGGTCTTGACAAGGTGACCCACGCATTTGCATACGGCGGACCTGAGAGGACAATCAGCACTCTCAACCGGAACCTTGACCTTGATATTACAGAATTTGCGGCTCTTAATTTCAAAACGGTGGCAAAGATTGTAGACGGCGTCGGCGGTATTGACATAGACATCAGAGATGACGAGATAAGCCAGATGAACACATACCTTCCGGAAACCGCAAGATACCTCGAATGTGATTTTGAGTATATAAATACTGCGGGGAAGCAGCATCTTGACGGAGTGCAGGCTGTAACATACTCCCGTATCAGGCATACGGAGGGCGGAGATTACAGAAGAACAGAGCGTATGAGGACTGTTCTTACCGCTGTTTTTAAGGAAGTCAAAAAAATGGGCTTCGGACAGCTTAACAGCATGATGAATGATGTGCTGCCGGAGATAAGCAGCAATATGAAGTCGATGGATATAATATTGCTTATGCTCAAAATGTACAAAATGGACATCAAAGACAGCATAGGCTGGCCTTATGACAAAGAGGGTTACACCTCTCCTTCGCAGGTATGGTATGCGGCGCCTGTCACTCTCGAAAGCAATGTTTCAAGGCTCCATGAGGAGGCCTTCGGTCAGAGCGGCTATGTGTCAGGCGACAGGGTCAGACAGATAAGCGACAGCATTTCATATACAACAGGTTATTACGGCTATTGATTACAGTTTGAAACACAGTAAAATATAAGGAGAATTTACAGTGCGCGAAGTAAACAGAAAAAAACGAAGAAAAAACCGGGAAGATAAGACTGCGGAGCGAAAGGGCGGCAGGAAGCCTTTTCACATTATACTTATCATATTGTATCTGCTTTTGATGATATGCTTCTCGGCAATGCTGATATGGCTTAATGTACTGCCGATGAAATATCTGATACCTGTACTTGCGGTTATACTTATTGGTTCGTTCTTTGTTGTGATGTTTCTGCGTCTCAAAAAAAAGCGTTCCAAAAGGCGTGTGGCGGGGACGGTTATTGCGATTATTGCCATTATCGTATACGGTATAGGCTCATACTATATATACAGCACGCAGGATCTGTTTTCAAAGATCAGCACAATAGGCAAGGCAACAGAGGACTACTATGTCATAGTGCCTGCAGAGGACACGGCGGCGGCCACGACAGTGGGACTTGACATTATCATGGGCGATGATGTTTATGTTTTCAAATCCTCCGAAGAGCCGTATCTTGAAGCCAGAGAAAGGCTTGCAGATCATGTTGAGATAAATTTTGAGGAAGGCAGAAACTCAATCGAAATATCGGAACTGATGATGGACGGCGGCTGTGATGCACTGCTTATGAGCAGCACCTACTATAATATGTCATGTGAGAACATCAAAGGCTTTGAGGAAGCGACATCTATAATATATACCATCACCATAGCGACTACGGTTGATGATGTTGCCAAGAGCGTTGATAAGATAACGACAACGCCGTTTAATGTATGTATCAGCGGCAACGACAATTTCGGCACTATAGAGCAGGTTGCCAAGAGCGACGTCAATATGGTCATGACGGTTAATCCGGAAACCAAAACCATACTGCTGACATCAATACCGAGAGACTCCTATGCGATGCTTCACAGCAGAGCGTCATATGACAAGCTGACTCATTCGGGAGTTTACGGCGTTGACGAAACAGTAACCACAATCGAAGATATGCTGGGCATTGACATCAACTATTATATCAGAGTCAATTTCTCAACCGTAATAGAAATAGTCGATGCAATAGGCGGCATTGATGTCAACTCGGATATGGCGTTCATAACTCACGGCAGACAGAACGAGGGCTACAGCTTCGTTGAGGGCGAGAATCATCTCAGCGGCGAGGAGGCTCTGGCATTTTCAAGAGAAAGATATTCGTTTACTGACGGCGATTTCCAGAGGAACAAAAACCAGCAGAAAGTATTAAAGGCAATGCTCAAAAAAGTGCTTTCAAGCGAGACGCTGCTTACAAAATACACACAGCTGCTTGATGCGGTCAAGGATGAAATGCAGACAAATATGACCACATCTGAAATGCAGTCGCTCGTAAAGATGCAGATAAATGACATGGCAGGCTGGGATATAGTGAACTACGCAATATCGGGAACCACAGGCAGTCAGCCGTGCTATACGATGGGAGGAGCAGCTGCATCGGTTGTAATCCCTTATACAAGCAGTCTTACCAAGGCGGCTGCGAAGATAAACAATGTTATGAACGGCGTAGAGCAGGCAGACGGTGAGTGGACACGAGACTACGAATAGCAAATCAAAAGAATTAATATATAAGGAGAGATATTATGGCAAAGGAAAAACTGAATTTTGAAGATGAACAGGTAAGAAACACCTACAGACATACAGCATCACATATTATGGCGCAGGCTGTAAAAAATCTGTGGCCGGACACAAAGCTTGCGATAGGGCCTGCTATTGACAACGGATTTTACTATGATTTTGAATCAGAGCACAAATTCAGCGAAGAGGATTTCCTTAAAATCCAGAAAGAAATGAAAAAAATAGTGCAGGCGAACTATCCCCTTGAAAGATTTGAGCTGCCGAGAGCAGAGGCTATTGCCTTTATGGAGGAAAAAAACGAGCCTTACAAGGTAGAGCTTATCAATGACCTTCCGGAGGATGCGATTATATCATTTTACAAACAGGGAGATTTCGTGGATCTGTGCGCAGGTCCTCATATGGAATCTACAGGTAAAATCAAAGCTTTCAAACTGATGAGCGTTGCGGGAGCATACTGGAGAGGCGACTCGGACAGACAGATGCTGCAGAGAATATATGCGACGGCTTTCCCTACACAGGCAGAGCTTGACGAATATGTAAGAAGACTTGAGGAAGCCAAAAAAAGAGACCACCGCAAAATAGGCAGGGAAATGGATCTGTTTGCTATTTTTGAAGAGGGTCCGGGATTTCCGTTCTTTATGCCTAACGGTATGATTATCAGAAACGAGCTTGAAAACTTCTGGAAAACAGAACACAGAAAAAGAGGCTATGAGGAGATCAAAACACCTCTCATTATGAACGAACAGCTCTGGAGGACTTCGGGACACTGGGATCACTACAAGGATAATATGTACTTCACCAAAATCGACGGTGAGGACTATGCAATCAAGCCTATGAACTGTCCCGGCTCACTTCTTGCATACAAGAGAAAAATGTGGTCATACCGAGATTTCCCTATCAGAATGGGAGAGCTGGGTCAGGTTCACAGACACGAGCTTTCGGGAGCGCTGCACGGCCTTATGAGAGTAAGAACTTTCACACAGGACGATGCTCATATATTCATGCTTCCTGAACAGATTAAAGACGAGGTAATCGGCGTTGTTAAATTCATAGATGATGTCTACAATATGTTCGGATTCACATATCATATCGAGCTGTCCACAAGACCCGATGACTCAATGGGCTCCGATGAGGAATGGGAAGCTGCCGAAACAGCGCTCAGAGAAGCCATGGAGACAATAGGAGTACCGTATGTTGTAAACGAAGGTGACGGCGCATTCTACGGCCCTAAGCTTGACTTCCATCTTGAGGACTCGATAGGCAGAACATGGCAGTGCGGCACAATCCAGCTTGATATGCAGATGCCTCAGAGATTTGACATCTCATATGTCGGAGCTGACGGCGAAAAACACAGACCTGTAATGATTCACCGAGTAATTTTCGGCTCCATCGAAAGATTTATAGGAATACTTACAGAGCATTTTGCGGGCAAATTCCCTCTGTGGCTTGCACCTGTGCAGGTCAAGCTGCTGACAGTAACAGAAAAATTTGTGCCTTATGCGGAAGAAATCAAAGCAAAATGCGAGGAGGCAGGACTCAGAGTAGAGCTTGACGCAAGAAACGAAAAAATCGGCTACAAGATAAGAGAAGCCAGAAACCTGAGAGATTCATACCTTTGCACGATAGGCGAAAGAGAAGCGGAGGCAGGCACTCTGTCCGTAAGATCATCAAAGGCAGGGGATCTTGGCGAAATGAATGCGGATGAATTTATCGAAAAGCTTGTCTGCGAAATCAGAACAAAGGCTATATAGCAGGAGAGCGGTATGTTTGTAAAAGAAAAAGAAGTCTGGAGAGACGGCGTGTTTTTGTGCCATACCAAAAGCAGCTTTGATGCGGATCTTCTGGAATCAAAGCTGAGAAGCGAGGGGATTCCCTGCGTCAAAAAATATCAGGGAGCCAGCAATTTCATAGAGATAGCCATGGGCTCAAACACATCTTTTCCTATAGATATCTATGTGCCGGCAGACAGACTGGAGGATGCAAGGAACATTATAGTTCCGGTTGACCTTGATGACTGCGAGCCTGTCTGCTTTGACGAATAAACAATACAGGGGACGGCTGTCTGCGCAGCCGTCCTCATGACAACACAGAGGACAAAACAATGATATACGCAAGAAAAGTGCTTGCAAAGCAAGGCTGCAGCATATACCTTGCAGCAGACATCAAATGCCTTGATTATCATACGCCCTGCAGTCTGGTGCTAAAAACGGCAGAGTCGGAGCATACACTCAGCTGCGGCGATGTTCTGCTTTTCAGAAACACTCTGAAGCCGTATATGCAAAACACAGGAGAGACTGTGCGAAGCAGAGCTGTGATTTTTTCATCGGAGGACTGCCGCACATACCTGTACAGAGATGATGAGTGCATACATATGCAGATTGCCTCATGTGGCATTGATGATATCATATGCACAATTGATATTACAGGTGACGACCTTGCAGCCCTTTACAAAGCAATAGATTTAAGATGGTACAACAGGACGCTTCCTGTATACCGGTAGATTACCTGCTGTTTTCTTTTTTCATGGTGCGAAACAGCAGTTTTTTTAATGCCTGCCATCTGAACGGAACCAGAGGATAAAGATATGAGGTGCCGGAAAGTGTCCTTGTAAATGCAATTACGGCTGCAATAATCAGAAGCGCGATTATTCCGCCCGCATATCCGAATACAAACACTCCGGTAAGCAGCATTATTCTTGCAAATTTAACTGCATATGAAAGCTCTATGCTGGGCTGGGTAAACGCCGCAAGCGCAACTACAGCCATACAGAGTATTGTCTGAGGGATAAACCAGCCTGATTCTATCGAAAACTCGCCAAGCAGCAGCGCCCCTATTACAGACAGCGACATTCCAAGAGATTCAGGTGTGTTAAGCGAAGCAAGCTTCAGCCCGTCTATTGCGGCTTCAATCAGTATGAACTGCCAGAATACAGGTATTGCATAATCCTCCTCAGGTATAAAAAACCTGATGACATCAGGGGCGTCTATATATTCTTCTGTAAGCATCAGGTATACCGGAGTCAGGAACAGGATTATGATGAAGTTAATCAGCCTCAAAGCCCTGAAATAGCTGCCTGTAACCGCAGGGAAATAGTAATCGTCAACATCCTGTGCGAAATCAAAAATCCCAACGGGTATCAGAATCACAGTAGGCGTGTTGTCGGTTATAACTGCGATTTTGCCCTCCGTTATATGTGCAGACACAACATCGGGTCTTTGCGTGTATCTCACCTTCGGAAACGGGTTCAGAGGGCTTTTTCTGCCCATTGCCTCCACCAGCGACTGCTCTCCTACAGTCAGCGTGTCAACCTTTATATCCCGTATGGCCTTGTCAACTCTTCTGACTATTTTTTCATCTGCAAGTCCGCGCATATACATGATGCACACATCAGTCTTGGATACGCTGCCTACGGTATAGTTTTTAACTGTAAGGCGGCTGTCACGAATCCTTCTTCTGACAAGAGCTATATTGCTCATAAATGTTTCTGTAAATCCGTCTTTTGCGCCACGCAGGCTTTTTTCTTTTTGAGGCTCGTTTACGGCTCTTGCCGGATATTCTCTTACGTCCATTATTATGACTTTGTCAAAGCCGTCTGCAACCAGAGGCACAAGCCCCGAATAAAGATACCTGATGACCGCGTTGACATCATCCTCGGCAAAGGAATCCAGCAGTGTCAGGCTGCCTGCAATGAAATCATCGGCAGTACGGGCTTCTGCCATTTTGTTTTCCGTCACCGACAGCAGGTCTGTCATAATCTGCTGCATTACATGACCTCTGACAAGACCGTCTACAAAAAACAGAGAGGCGCTTTTGCCTCCCACGGTCACAGGATGCTCCACAAGATCAAAGCATTCCTCAAGCGGCAGCTTTTCGCGCATAGTTCTTAAAAAATAATCATATTTGTTCATAAGTATTCTCCCGGCAGGAATTTGTTTTGTATTATTATTGCACAGGGACTTCAAAATCATACATGGAACGTGTGTACTGTATTATATTTGTTTTTGTATAGAAACCTGAGAGAATTTGTTGTATTATATATAAAAAGCGATTATTGAATGTGGAGGGATTGTAATGGAATTTGACAGCAGTGCATATATAGGAGAATATATCGAAAGAGCCCAAAAAGCGCAGTCAGAGTTTGAAAAAATGAGCCAGGAGGAGGTTGATCTGGCCGTAAAAACCATAGCAAAGGTTGTGTATGACAATGCACAGTATCTTGCCGAGATAGCGGTAGAAGAAACAGGCATGGGCAATGTTCCCGACAAGATAGCCAAAAACAGACAGAAATCAAAAATAATATGGAACAACCTCAAAGGTAAAAAATCAAGAGGCATACTTGATACGGATGAGACTACGGGCATTACAAGGATAGCAAAGCCGGTGGGAGTTGTTGCGGCCATAACGCCGTGCACCAACCCCATAGTTACACCTATGAGCAATGCCATGTTTGCACTCAAATGCGGCAATGCCATAATCATAACGCCTCATCACAAATCAATCAGATGCAGCACCAGAACAGTTGACATGATGAATGCAGAGCTTGACAGACTGGGATATCCTGCAAACCTGATACAGATTATAGACAGGCAGTCAAGAGAAAACACCAGGACCCTCATATCCTCCGCAGATGTGGTGGTTGCAACAGGCGGAGCAGGCATGGTAAACGCCGCGTACAGCTCAGGCAGACCGGCCCTTGGCGTAGGAGCAGGCAATGTTCAGTGCATTATAGACGAGGGCTATGATTTCAAAACAGCGGTGCCTAAGATAATACAGGGCAGGACATTTGACTACGGCATCATATGCTCAGGCGAGCAGTCCGTAATCTGTCCCGAAAACGATTTTGAGGACATTATGGCAGAGTTTGAGGCAAACGGCGCATATATAGCAAGAACTCCGCAGGAGCTTGACGGTATCAGAGCCGCACTGTTTGAGGACGGCAGGCCTAACAGACATTCTGTGGGACAGTCGCCTGCAAGGATAGCTCAGATGGCAGGAATCGATGTTCCTGAAGACACTAAGATTATAGTGGCGCTGGCAGAGGCAGCGGCAGACAGAGATCCTCTGGGAGGCGAAAAAATGGCTCCTGTAATTGCGGCATACAGATATTCCAATCTGGATGAGGGAATAAACATAGCAAGAGAAAACCTCGAAAAAGAAGGCAAGGGGCACAGCGTATCCTTCCATTCGGATTCCGAGGAGCATATCAGGCACGTTGGAGAGGAGCTTTGTGTATCGAGATTTGTCATCAATCAGGTGTGCGCAAGCAGCGCAGGCGGCAGCTTCTACAACGGTCTTGCGCCTACCAACACGCTGGGATGCGGCACATGGGGGCACAACTCAATATCCGAAAATCTTGACTACAAGCATCTTATGAACATATCAAGAATCGCAAGATATATGCCGGACAATTATGTGCCTTCGGATGAGGAACTCTGGGGATAGAAGTGTGAAGGAGCTGTGAACAAAACCTTTTCACAAGCAACATCAAAACGACTGATTTATGACATACTGTTATGTATAATAGGTATTGTAAGAGATAGATTTTTTCACAGTTTTATATGAAAATATAAAACACCTCCTTCAAAAAATATAAATAATCAGAGTTAAAAAACAGGTTGTGCGGATGTATAGCCTGTTTTTTATGACACAGGAAATATCGATTTATAGATATTTTCGTATGTTTCTTGTGATTTTGAGTGAAATGGGGTAAAATCTAAGATAAGTTATATATGACAGGAGGAGGCACCTATGAACCAGACCGAACGGCGTATCAGAATACTGGATATTCTTAATAATGCCGATGCCAGCATATCGGCATCTAAACTTGCAGCCGGATTTGGAGTGACAAGGCAGATAATTGTTTCGGATATTGCCATACTTCGTGCAAACGGCCACAAGATAATTGCAACAAGGCGGGGATATGTTATCGAAAAAACCGAAGATGATTCTATTGTCGAAAGCATAGTATGCCGGCACAGTGCAGAGGACACCCTGCAGGAGTTCTATATAATCACAGACAACGGCGGCTGTGTAGTCAATGTAATAGTCGAGCATCCGATATACGGGCAGATAAGCGCGGATCTTAACATCAGGTCAAGATATGATGCGGATGAATTTGTGAGAATGACAAAAGAGACAAATGCGGCTCAGCTGTGCGACCTTACAGGCGGACTTCATATTCATATGATAAGAGTTCCCGACAAAGACGCATATATGCGCATAATAACAGGTCTGAGACAGGCAGGTATACTTGAGCAGACAAAATAATATCATATATAAATTCCGGAGGTGATCCGGGATTTTTTTGCAAAAATACGAAACTGCATCAGCCTGTGACGATAAATGAAGACATTTAGCCGGAATTAGCGGTGTATCTACCGCTGCGAAGGGCGTAATATGTATGTGTAAACTATTGCTGATATATATATAAAAGGGAGAAGAAAAATGTGTAAAAGTATAGAGGATAGGATTATCGGAGGTATGTTCGGGGCTGCTGTAGGTGAGGCTGAAGCGATAACCCGTGCGGGAGAAGCTCAGAAAAGCTGGGCAGGAAGCACCGGACTTTGCCTGTGCATGGCAGACGGTTTCCTCTGCGGGAAAACCGGCAGTGAAATCATACAGAATTTTGCGGATTTTGCGGACGGACTTAAATTTGTGCCGCCGCAAAAGGAGTTTTATATAGGTGAAGATGTGAAGGCGACCATAGAAGCATACAGACATGGCGGCAGAATTAAAAAATGCTGCATAGATGCCGAAAGCAGCGGATATGGTTCGGTGGTTAGGATGATACCTGTTGCGGTATATCTTGGCGATATTGATTTTCTGGGCTGTGAGCTGGGGCATAGAGAAATGAAAATAATTCACGATGCCGTAACACTTACTCACAAGCACCCGGTCAGTATTGTGTCATGTGCGGTCTATGTGACTGTGGGTAGGCTTCTTCTGGGCGGGTTTTCATCGGAGGAGAGCATATATGAGGCTCTGAGAATCGCCAGCAGATACTATTCGGGAAGTCCTTTTTACAGAAAAGCATTTCTTGAGTTAAGAGATCTGTATAATATGGACATATTCAGGCTGCTTCCGGAAATAGTGATATACAACTGGGAAAATTCTCTCAGAATCGTTGAGGCTGCAATCTGGTGCCT
>CAVDMD010000024.1:18403-21844 GCA_963609975.1 bacterium
AAGGTTACTGCTGTGTCAAGAACCAGAAGCCACAGCAGTATTATCCAGAGGAATGCGACAAGATACCGGCACAGTCCGAAAAATATAAACGGCCACAGAATATTTACCGCAAGCTGTATATAAAAAAGGTACAGAGCATTTGTCCTGTCGGGGTTATCCGAGGTGTATATGCAAAATGAGGATATGCCCATAAGTATATAAAGAACAGTCCATACCACAGGGAACAGCCACGCGGGAGGCGCAAGGGGCGGCTTTGAAATCATCTGATATGAGGCTGCGGCATCCGAAACCACAAGCCACGACAGTGCCCCGAGAATCAGCGGGGCTGTAATAATTAAAATCTTTTTCATATATAAAATATATTACTTTGCCGAATTTATATGCATTTTTTGTGAACTTCTCGTGAATTTTAGAGATATGCCTATTACAGCCGCAGGTTTTGTGTTAAAATAGGCAAGGCTAAAAAAATTGTTTTACGAGGTGTGATATGAAAAAAGCATTAGCATTGTTTCTCATCCTTGCATTAGGATCATCGATGATATTAACAGGCTGCGGCAGCGAGCCTTATGATTATGATCTTACCAAATACATCAAGGTTGGAGAATACAAAGGTCTTGAATATGAGAACCCGGACGAGATAAAAGTATCGGACAAGGAGATAAAAGAAGCAATTGAAGAGGATTTGGACGAAGCCAAAGCACTCAAAGACGTTGAGGACGGCAAGGTTCACGACGGTGATACGGTTAATATTGACTACACTGGCAAGATTGACGGCGAGGAGTTTGAAGGCGGCTCGGCAGAGGGCAGCACGCTTGAAATCGGCAGCGGCACTATGATAGACGGCTTTGAGGACGGACTTGTAGGAGCCAAGGTGGGCAAGACAGTGACTCTTGAACTGACATTTCCTGATCCTTATGATGCCAACGAGGAGCTTTCGGGCAAGGATGTTGTGTTTGAGGTAACAGTAAATTCAGCTCAGGAATACGTGACACCTACAGAGAAGGAATATGTAGAGCAGAGTTCGGAATATGACAGTGTGTCGGACTACGAAAAAGCTGTCAAAAATGAGATCTACCAGAGCAAAGAAAATGAACAGAAGTCAGAAATAGAGACTTATTTATGGGGACTTATCACAGACAGCTCAGAGGTAATCGAGTATCCTGAAAAAGAGCTTGAGGAATACAAAACAAAACAGAAAGAATATGTAGAAGACTATGCCAAGAACAACAGCATGGAATATGCCGATGTTATCGAAAGCACCTACGGCATGACCGAGGATGAGTTTAACGAAGAGCTTGACAGCGCGGCCAAGACAAACGCCAAGGAGCAGATGATAGTCTACTATATCGCAAGACAGGAGGGTCTTGAGGTTACAAATTCGGAATACAATGATTTTGTAGACGCTCAGCTTGAGTCGATAGGCTATACCGCCAAGGAATTTGAGGACTATACAGGCTCATCATATGAAGAATATGTAGGCGGCGAGGAATATATCAAATTCTATATGCTTTACCAGAAAGTTATAGATCTGGTTGTTGAGAATGCCGAAGGCGTGGATGAACTTTCAACAGATAAATAATAAACAGGCAAAATGACCGGAAATGGCCGATTTGCCCAAAATTAAAATTTTGTATTGAAAATGACTGTAATATATGGTAGTATTGCTTTGTTAGTTTATGTAATCATATATTACAGTTTTTATATGGTACTCAAAAACTATGATTCTCTGGAGAGACCCTTTTGGGGCGCCGAAGGTTTAAGCCGGCAGGAATAAGCAGTCTGCAGGTGATATCTCAGGCAAAAAGGACAGAGCATAGGATCAGCTTATGCATCTCTCTGGAAGTCGAGCAAATCGGCTTTTTTTATTTGCTTAAATTATTTATTTGAGAGGGAGAAATCAAATGACTTTTATGGACTTATTAACAAAACTCGACAATCTGGCGTGGGGAGTGCCTATGCTCATACTTATTATGGGTACGGGACTTCTGCTTACCGCAAGACTTGGCGTGCTGCAGTTTCGCAGACTGGGGCTGGCACTGCGCTACATGATCAAAAACGAAAAAGACGGTGTGGGCGAGGTTTCAAGCTTCGGAGCTTTATGTACGGCGCTGTCTGCCACAGTAGGTACAGGTAACATTGTAGGTGTTGCGAGCGCAATACTTGCAGGAGGTCCCGGAGCAGTATTCTGGATGTTTATTGCAGCCTGTATAGGTATGGCCACCAAATACGCAGAAGGCCTTCTGGCGGTAAAATACAGAGTAATCGACAGAGACGGCCATGCTCTCGGAGGACCTTTCTACTACATCGAAAAGGGTATGGGCAGGAACTGGAAATGGCTTGCCAAGATATTTGCATTCTTCGGTGTTGGTGCAGGACTTCTGGGAATAGGTACTATTACGCAGGTAAACGGTATTGCTACAGCTGTAAACAACTTTGCGGATCCTGACAGCGCGCATATTGTGTTCTCAATAGGCGGCAACGACTATACATGGGCGACAGCAGTGACTGCACTGGTTGTGGCTGTTGCAACGGCACTTGTTGTAATCGGAGGCATCAAAAGAATTGCCAATGTATCATCGATAGTTGTACCGTTTATGATGGTGCTCTATGTGGTAATATGCGTTGCGATTCTCATAACCAATATACAGGAAATCCCTGCAGCAGTTAAAGAAATCGTTGAGGGAGCGTTCGGAGCAAGAGCAGCAGCCGGAGGAGCGCTGGGCGCTATGTTTATTGCAATGCAAAAAGGCGTTGCAAGAGGAGTGTTCTCAAATGAGGCAGGTCTTGGTTCGGCACCTATCGCGGCAGCTGCAGCCCAGACCAAAGAGCCTGTAAGACAGGGCCTTGTTACAATGACAGGTACTTTCCTTGATACAATAATCATCTGTATGATGACTGCGTTATCAATTCTTGTTACAAACTCACATGGCATTGAAGGCCTTGAAGGAGCTGCAGTAACAGCAACAGCTTTCGGTACAGGACTTCCATGGAGCACACAGACAGGCGCGTTTTTCCTGATGGTGTGTCTTGCATTCTTTGCATTCACCACAATTCTCGGCTGGGACTACTATTCCGAAAGATGCCTTGAGTACCTCATAGGCGGCAAAAAGATGGGAGTGCTTATGACCTACAAGTGGCTCTACATAGTTGCTGTTTTCGTAGGACCGTTTCTGACAGTGGAGGCAGTATGGACAATAGCGGATATCTTCAACGGATTCATGGCTATACCTAACCTTATAGCGCTGGTTGCGCTGAGCGGCGTTGTGGCGGCAGAAACCAGGAGCTATTTCTCAAGACTGAAACAGGGACAGATATCGGACAGATAATATTATATAACCTGATTAAAACAGACGGCCAGCAGATGAGACCGCCTGTTTTTTTATGCTCTTTAGTAACTTGATTATGCTATTATATTTTCCTTAGATGGCACATACAATTAAT
>CAVDMD010000025.1:0-21330 GCA_963609975.1 bacterium
AAAAAGAAGCCTATACAGACTCCTTCATATTTACTCTGTTCTCAATGTAGTCCTGAACCTCATCGCGCGGGATATCAAGAGCTGCTGCAAGCTCACCGAATATCAGCTCCTCTGCCTCTTTCATAAATCGCTCGTCAACAGCGCCCAGTTTCTTTTTGCGCGCCTCGGCTTCGCGTTTTTTCTGATGTATTGACATAGTCATCTCAATTATATTCATACAGTCGTGGCTATCCATAACCTCTCTGTAGTGTTCCTTGAGCTGATTCAGATTATGACTGTAATATGCGGATGTATCTATATGAGGGATTTTGTCTATAAGCTCCTCTGCACGCTTTCTGGATATCACAGGGCGCATATATATCTTGTCATTGTCTACAGGAATAGATATTTTGCACTCCTTGTAAAGCGGCTTGAGTATATAATACAGTCTGCCCTTTATGTCGCCCATTGATTTGAGCGTAGTAATCTCCTTAATCTCGCATACTCCGGTTCTTCCATAAAAAATCAATTCTCCAACACTATACAAGCTATCACCTCTTACTGCATAAAAAGAAGTCCTGACAACAGGACTTACGTTCAAAAAACCACTCGTTGTTACAGATATTATAACATACTCTGCAGAAAAAATCCATTAAATTTACAATGCAAATTTCAATCTCTCCACAATCAGCTTGTAAACAAGCGGTATACATATAATCTGGGCTGTAAGAATTGCGATACAGTTAGGGAGCCTGAGTATCACATATGCCAGATAGGTGCCGTCTGCACCGTACACAGGCCACAGACACAGCGTTGTAAGAAACAGTTTAATCAGGAATACTGTAACTGATGCAATAACTGTTCTTATTATCAGAGCCCTGCCTGTAAGATCCTTGCGGTAGAATACAAATCCGTATGCCACACCTGCAAGCACTAAAGTTGCTGTTATTCCCGGATTGTATACTCCAAACGGAACAAGTATGCTTCCTACAGTATCTGCAACACCATACGCTATGCCTGACCACATAGGACCGTAAAGCACCGCAACAATAAATATTGCAATAAAATCAGCGCTCAGATGGTAAACAGGCGTGGCGGGCACTATTCTGTTTAACACAAGGCACACTGCGGTCATCAGCGCCGTAACCACAAGTCTTGCCGTACTGCTGTTAATAGCATGCTGCATAAAAAAACCTCCTTTCACCTTAGTAACTACACTAAAGCGAAAAGAGAATGTCTAATACCTTAATGTAGTAGTGGATGCAATATTGTACCGCGGATTTCCTTCGTTTATGGACAACATCCCATTCCATAACACTTAACGCACAATATTTACTCTACTTGACATCTATGGTATCACAGATTTATGCCCTATTCAAGTCCTCTTTTCTTTAACATTCTGTTTTCTGCTGTTGAAAATACAAACTTGTCTATTATAATTCCGACAATTATTATCACTATCATTACCGCCATCACCTGATTAATGTCAGCAAGATCTCTGCCCAGCATCAGCACATAGCCAAGCCCCACAAACGATGACATTACCTCACCCGACATCAGCGCTCTCCACGCAAATGACCACGACTGCCTCAGCCCCGATACAAACCCCGGAAGCGCTGCCGGAAGCACCACATGAAACAGTATGTCACGCTGTTTTGCTCCCATGGTTTTTGCCACTTTTGTATATATTACAGGTATGTTTCTGATTGAGTTTTCGATGGCAAGGGATACGCTGAAAACAGAGCCCATAACCACAACAAATATTATTGCTTTCTCTGCAAGACCGAACCACAGGATTGCAAACGGCACCCAGCATATGCTCGGCAGCGTCTGTATACCCATAAGCAGCGGTTTAAGATTCCTGTTGAGATATTTAACATATGTAATCAGCACGCCCATAACAGCGCCTGCCGCAAGAGCAATGGCAAACCCGATTACAGCTCTTTTCATACTGAAGCCCACAGCTGCAAGAAGCGTTCCTTTTTTGGCCATGCCGACAAGGCTTGCAACAACTCCCGCAGGAGTCGGAAACGCATAGGATTTCCACCAGCCGAACACATCAGAGCCGAAATATGCAGCCGCCTGCCAGACAACGATAAGAGCTACAAAAAAGAAAATATCCTTTATGCTAAACTCTGTCATATTCCTCTTTTTCAATCTTCTCCACCTCTACTTTTAATCCGTCAAGCAAATGCTTTCTTATGTCCACAAATTCCTCCGAGTCAAGCTGTCTTGGCCTTGGCAGATCTATTTTAACCACGCTTTTGACAACTCCGGGTCTTTCTGCCAGTATGATTATCCTGTCCGCAAAATACAGAGCCTCCTCAACGCTGTGTGTGACATATATTATGGTTCTGCCTGTTTCCTCCCAGATAGCCTCAAGCTCTGCCCTGAGCTTGTTTATCGTCTGCTTGTCAAGCGCCGAAAAAGGTTCGTCCATAAGCATTATCTTGCTGTCCATAGTCAGAGCTCTCGCAAGAGCAGTTCTCTGCTTCATGCCTCCCGAAAGCTCGTGAACAGCATATTCTCTGAAATCCCACAGGTGAACCATCCTGAGATACTTCTCCGCCCTTATTTCCTGCTCATTCTTTGCGACTCCCGCAAGCTTCATGCCGAACTTCACATTTTCCATGACATTGAGCCACGGATACAGCGCAGGCTCCTGAAACATGACAACCCTGTCCGCTCCGGGACCACTGACTTCGGTTCCGTCAAGTATTATCCTGCCCTCTGTCGGAGTTTCAAGCCCCGCTATCAGATTAAGCAGGGTGGACTTGCCGCAGCCTGACGGACCTACTATACATATGAATTCACCGTCTGCTATTTCCATATTTATATCTGATAATGCAGGCTCTGCCGCATTCTTAAAAGTCTTTGAAAGGCCTTCTGTTTTCAGCATTGTTTTTTACCTCTGTTCAAGTGATTTGAGAATACCTGTGTCAACATAGCCTTCGTCAGGCTCTGTTGCAATAAAGCCCTGTGAAACGCCTACTCTTGCGAACTCTTCAAGGGCATCGCCGGCTATGTCGGCAGTTATATTAAGTCTTGAAAAAGCACTGTCTATAACCGATGCCTCATAAGCCTTGCCTGTAGCCTCCTCAATCTGTCCGCATATTATATCCGCAGCTTTTTCTTTTTCTGCATTGATATACTCTGTCGCATCAAGATGAACCTTTACAAATGCTTCTACGATTTCAGGATTTGCCTCCATAAAATCCTTCCGCACAACCACAACAGCTGTAGGGTAATTGCCGTCTGCCATAATCTCATCGTAGTCAAGCACGATTTCAGCGCCGCATTTATCCTCAAGTATGCTGCCCCACGGCTCCGGCACTATTGCCGCACTTATACTGCCGCTGTCAAACATTGTCTGCACATCTGCATTTTCGACCTCAACTATATCAACCGTACCGCCTTCCGAAACAGGCCTGAGCCCATACTCATCCAGCAGATCAAGCAGTGACAGATGCTGGGTGTTGCCAAGCTGCGGCACCGAAACCTTTTTGCCGTCAAGGTCAGCAACCGATTCAATATCGGAGCCTGCGCTTTTCAGCAGCACAGCTCCCGCATCACAGGCATTCGCAATTATAACCACATCGCCATGAGATTTGACGTTTGCATTTATTGCAGGCACAGGACCTATATATCCAAGATCTATCTCTCCCGCAAACAGAGCCTCCACCTCTGCAGGTCCTGCATTGAAGGCCGTCCATTTCACGCTGTATTCATCTCCCAGAGCCTCTTCAAGCATACCCCTGTCCTTGATATACAGCGCCTGCGCATGAGTTATATTCGGAAAATACGCAACTCTCACCTCATTTGAAGACTCCTCGCCGCCTCCGCAGGAGCACAGCACACCTAAAGTAATTGCAATGCACACAACAAGTGCAGTCAGTTTTTTCATTTTCATTTCCTCCGCTACATATATTTCTCAAGCTGAACCATAACAGCATCAGCCGCCTCAGCCACAGATAAGTCCTCGGTATCTACAGTAATATCAGGTGATACAGGCACTTCATATTCGCTTGATATTCCTGTGAAATTAGGAATTTCTCCTGCTCTCGCTTTTTTGTAAAGACCTTTTACATCTCTTTTTTCGCAGGCTTCAAGAGATGTGCTTACATACACCTCTATAAAGCTTTCACCGATTATGTCAGCCGCATTTTTGCGGTCGGCCTCATACGGTGATATAAATGAGGTCAGGACTATAAGGCCGGCATCGTTCATAAGCTTTGAAACCTCTGCAATGCGTCTGATGTTTTCGACTCTGTCAGTCTCGGTAAAGCCAAGGTCTTTGTTAAGCCCCATTCTCACATTGTCACCGTCAAGCAGCATTGTGTGCCTGCCGCGGGCCGCAAGGCGTTTTTCAACCTCGTTTGCAAGAGTTGATTTGCCCGAACCCGAAAGCCCTGTAAACCACAGAGTAAACGGTTTCTGTCCGAGTCCCGCAGCTCTTGCTTCCCTTGTTATATCCATGCTGTGCCATGTCACATTGTCTGCCCTTCTGAGGGTATGTCTTACAACTCCGCAGGCGGAGGTCATATGAGTCACAACATCTATAAGGATGAAGCTTCCCATAGTCCTGTTTTCATCAAAAGGCGCAAGCACCGTTTTGTCCGATACCGATATGTCACAGCAGGCGATTTCGTTTTTGACAAGAGTGTCCGCCTCTATGTGAAGTCCGCTGTTTACATCAGTCTTGTATTTAATATCCATTACCGAAGCAGGAAGCGTCTTTGTTCCCAGCTTGAGCAGATAGTTTCTGCCTGCAACAAGCCTGTCCTCATCCATCCACAGTATCTCTGCCGTAAACATATTGCTTACCTGCAGGGCATTTCCCGATGATAAAACGCAGCCCCTTGAAACATCTATCTCTCTGTCAAGCTGCAGCGATACAGGCTGGCCTGCTGCAGCTTCCCGTGCATCTTTGCCTGCCGCAATTATTCTTCTGACCTTTGCTTTTTCGCCGCTTGGAAGTGAGGTCACCTCATCCCCCTCTGCGATTTTGCCCGCTTCTATCTGACCCTGAAACCCTCTGAATGTGTGATCGGGTCTTGATACTCTCTGCACAGGCATAACAAATGCGTCACCGGCCTCCTCTGAGGATACATCTATGTTTTCGAGGTATTCCAGCAGAGGCTCTCCCGTATACCAGCTCATATTCTCCGATTTCCCTGTTATATTGTCGCCTATGGTTGCAGATACCGGTATAATCTGCAGGCTCTCATATGAAAATTCAGCAAAAAATTCGTTTACTGCAGCCGCAATTTCATCAAATTTTTCTCTGCTGTAGCCTGTCAGATCCATTTTGTTTACTGCAATTACGAAATGGCGTATTCCCATCAGGGAGCATATGCGCGCGTGCCGTCTGGTCTGCACCAGCACTCCCTGCGAGGCATCGACAAGTATTACCGCAAGGTCTGCAAATGACGCTCCTACTGCCATATTTCTTGTATATTCCTCGTGGCCGGGTGTATCTGCAACTATGAAGCTTCTTTTTTCGGTTGTAAAATATCTGTATGCAACATCTATCGTAATGCCCTGCTCGCGCTCGGCCATAAGCCCGTCAAGCAGCAGTGAATAATCTATGCCGCCGCCTGCACTTCCCACCCTGCTGTCAAGCTCAAGGGCTCTTTTCTGATCTGTGAATATGAGCTTGGCATCGTAGAGCATATGACCTATAAGGGTGGATTTTCCGTCATCTACGCTGCCGCAGGTTATGAATTTAAGTAAATCTGCCATTAGAAATATCCCTCCCTTTTGCGTCTTTCCATGCTGCCGGCCGCCTCGTGATCTATAACCCTGCTGGTTCTCTCCGAGTTTACGGCTCCCAGTGTTTCCTCGATTATCTTATCAAGAGTATCGGCCTCCGACTCGCAGCCTCCTGTCAGGGGGTAACACCCGAGGGTTCTGAAGCGAACTTTTTTTGTTACTATTTTATCATCAGGTCCGAGATATTTCCTGATACGGTCGTCATCTATCATAATGATATTGCCGTCTTTTTCGACCACCGGTCTTTCTTTGGCAAAATAAAGCGGCACTATATCTATGTTTTCTCTTCTTATGTACTGCCATATGTCTTTTTCGGTCCAGTTTGAAAGAGGGAACACTCTGATGCTTTCGCCCCTGTTTATACTTGTGTTAAACAGCTTCCACATCTCGGGGCGCTGATTTTTGGGATCCCAGCCGTGCGATTTGTTTCTGAAAGAGAATATTCTCTCTTTGGCCCTGGATTTTTCCTCATCTCTCCTGCCGCCGCCAAATGCCGCTGTAAATCCGTATTTGTCAAGAGCGTCTTTGAGCGCCTGTGTTTTCATAATGTCGGTGTATGCCGCCCCATGCTCAAACGGATTGATGCCCCTTGCGATGCCGTCCTCATTCCTGTAGACAATCATCTCAATTCCCAGCTCCTTCGCCTTGCGGTCGCGAAATTCTGTCATTTCTCTGAATTTCCATGTAGTATCGATATGCATAAACGGAAACGGCGGTTTTTCGGGGTAAAAGGCCTTCATTGCGATATGAAGCATTACCGAGCTGTCTTTTCCTATCGAGTAGAGCATTACGGGGTTTTCGCACTCCGCGGCAACCTCTCTCATTATGTATATGGCTTCCGCCTCTAATTTATCAAGATGTGTTAACTGTGACATATTTATTCCTCTATTTCATAGCCGAAGTAATCAAAATAAAATTTAAGTTCTCTGTTTATTTTTTCTTTGAGCGAAGGGCTCAGAACAAGCCTGTTGGGCTGGTACGCCTTCTGGGTGTCCTGATAGCTTTCAAAATACGGCTCTGCCCTGTCAAATCCGTCAAGGTGAAGCTGCTCGTATATGTATTTCATGTTTTCAACCGGAGTTCTGACAAAGCTCTCATGCCTTATCAGCACGAGGTCGCCCTCCGGAACATTCTCGATATCTCTGAGCATTTTCGTGTTCATTTTTTTGAACACCTCTATTGCTGCGTTTTCAATAAAATCACTGTCTGCCATTCCCTCAAGGCTCATAAGCTCCATCATCGATGTCAGAGCCTTGATTACAGACGGCACTATCTTGTACGGATTCCTGCTTATAAGTATGAATTTGCTTCCCGGATATTTCTCAGTCAGTCTGTCTACATTACAGGAATTGTCCGGGCTTTTTAATACAAGCTGTCTGCCCCGCTTGACAAGAGTTGTTTTTTTGAGAAGGAAATCATATTTGCGCTCCCATTCTCTCTGCAGCTCATCACTCATTTCATCGGTATACAGTGTTGACAGATACTCTCTGTAGTTTTTGGGAAATACCATCATATGATTAAATGAATGAGTGGTATACGTGGACAGCGCATACAGATCCTCCATTGGAAGATCGAGCCTGTACTCCATATTGTCCATAGGTCTTGCATCCACCAGAATTTTTTTCTGCGCGTATTTCAGGAGCCAGCCAAGCAGTATGCTGTTGTTAAATGTGACAGTGCTTACAGGATCAAGCCATCCGAACTGCGGATCTCTTGACATTGTATACTGCACATTGGTGGTTCCCGACCTCCATATCCCTATTATATGTACCGGCGGTTTTTTTATCTTTGTCAGTTTTACCGGTATATACATTATGAGAAGCTCCAGCAGCGCAAACGGGAAAAGAATCAGACTCATAACGGTTATGTATATAACCTGCGGGATTTTTCCCGGCGATATATCCCTGATGTTTCTGAAAAGCAGCCTTAGCCATATGTCGAATCTGGCCGCCGCAAGGTAATGTGCCGAATTGATTAACGGTTTTTTCTTTTTTGTCATGTTTACTTCCTTTTCTGCCAATAACCCAGACCCTATTATATTCCTGTAAAATAAACTGAAAATAAACTAAACACCCTGCCCTGCGTATTCTGCCATGCATGGTGTTTAGATGTATACTGATATTTTTTACATATGCTCCTGCTGTGCAATCACTATTGCCTGCTCTGCACTCTGGAATACATACTGCTCACCTATGATATCTATGAGTCCTCCCCTTCTCATTTCTTCAAGCACCTTGGGCTGCACGCTTGTAAGATACACCTCTGTGCCGTTTGCCTCAAGCTCCCTGACAAGATCTATCATGGCTTCTATTCCCGAAAGATCTATCATAGGCACTCCCCTCATCGAAAGTATCAGAGCTTCGGCGCTTTCCTGCTTTCGCAGCTGTCTGACAAGCTTGTCAACCACCGCAAAAAATATGGTTCCGGTAAGGTATGCGATTCTGACCTTGCCCGATATCGCAGGCAGATGAACCCCGACCTCATCCAGTCTGTCCCTGTCTATCTCACTTACCGATATGTCAATGTCCGTAAGCTTCACGATGATAAGGAATGATGAGAACGCAACCCCTATTATTATTGCCTGTGTCAGATCCAGCACCACCGTTGCAATCATCGTTATAAAGAATTTGAGCATTCCCGATTTGAATCTGTGGTCGAATATGAAATGTATGTTTTTCCAGTCGTTCATTCTCCATGCGGTAATAATAAGTATTCCCGCCAGCGCCGAAAGCGGCACCTCAGACATTACAGGCGAAAGCACAAACATTGAAAGCAGCAGAATTACAGCATGGAATATGCCTGTTATTCTGGTCTGGCATCCCGATTTGATGGCAACGCTGGTTCTTGCTATAGCCGCTGTTGCAGGTATGCCGCCAAAAAAGGGTATAATCATATTGCCTATGCCCTGCGCAATCAGTTCTCTGTCCGCATTGAGCTCTTCTTTTTTCATCTTGCCGGCTGATGCTCCGCAGAGCAGGCTTTCTATCATACCCAGCGCCGCAATTGAAAGGGCAGGTACAAACAGATCCCAGAACTGCGCTGTATTAATGCTGCCCGGTGAGAGTCTTTCGTCAAGGAACAGACTCTTTGGTATCTGACCTACTGTTTCGACCTCAGGGCTCAAAAAATGACATACGATAATAACTATTACAAGAGCTGCAAGAGATGACGGTATTCTGTCATTGAGCTTTTTGGGCCATACAATCATTATTACCATTACCGCTGCGCCGATTGCAACAGCCTCCCAGTTGGGGTCAAAACCGTTTGTGAAATATGAAAGCACCTTGATTATTGCAAGATCGCCCGAAGATGTGACGCCGAAAAAATTATCAAGCTGCCCGAGAGCAATTATGAGAGCTATGCCTGATGTGAATCCGGTAATTACAGATGACGGAATATAGTAGATAACTCTGCCGAGTTTGAGAATGCCGGCTGCAATCAGAATTATTCCTGCCATGAAGCAGGCCATAAGTATTCCCTGCATACCGTATTTTGAAGCCAAAGTGACAAGTATGGCTGTCATTGCGCCTGTAGGCCCCGATATCTGAAACGATGCGCCTGAAAAAATGCTGATTACAACGCCTCCGATTATGGCTGTGACAAGGCCTGCCGCTGCAGTTGCTCCGGAGCTGACACCAAAGGCGAGAGCCAGCGGAAGCGCTACGGCTGCAACCGTGATGCCTGACATTAAATCCTTTGAGAGCTTCCTGCCGTTATAGCCCGAAAACTCTTCCCTTAAATCCGAAACATAATCTTTAACAAGATGCATAAATCCTCCCTGTGCATATTAAAAAGTAACTACTTTGCATTATATCACAGTTTTTCGGTATTTGTTTGCGGTTGTATGAATAATATATAATTGAGCAACAAAGTACGTATTCGCCAATCATCGGAAAAATATTTAGCCAATCGTCGGAAAAACATTTGGCCAATCGTCGGATTTTTGTTGTATGTTTTGATTTTCAGAGTATAATATAGATAAATACTTAAGTAGAAAGCAGGTATTTTCGAATGACAGATTATAAACCTAGAGTAGCTGATGACATTTTAAGCAGAAAACTTGAAGGCAAAGGTGCCGTGCTAATTGAGGGTCCCAAATGGTGCGGTAAAACAACTACTGCAGAGCAGGTGGCAGCAAGCGTTCTCTATATGGACGATCCCGAAAAGAAACAGCAGAACATAGCAATGGCAGAACTTAATCCTTACAGACTGCTGACAGGTAATGCACCGCGGCTTATTGATGAATGGCAACTTGCTCCTAAACTGTGGGATGCAATACGTTTTCAGGCTGATCACCGCGGTCTTATGGGACAGTTTATACTTACAGGATCTTCGGTACCTGCCGATACCTCTGAAATAACTCATTCAGGCACCGGGCGGTTCACATGGCTCACAATGAGACCAATGAGCCTGTACGAGTCGGGAGATTCCAGCGGTGATGTGAGTCTGAGATCACTGTTTAACAGTCAGACAGATGTTGACGGGGAGTCTCACCTTGACATCGAACGTCTTGCTTTTCTTACATGCAGAGGCGGCTGGCCGCAGTCCATCAAAATGCGTGATGAAATAGCACTGGATCAGGCCTTTGATTACTATGATGCCGTAGTTCACTCTGACATAAACCGTGCTGATAATATTACCAAGAATCCCGAACGTGTAAAACGCCTGATGCGTTCATATGCGCGAAATCAGGGCGGACAGATACCCAATACCGTAATAGCCCAGGATATTGCTGCCAATGACGAAAGCTCTATCGATGAAGAAACTGTTGCACTGTATATAAATGCTCTTAAAAAAATATTCGTTATAGAGGATATGCCTGCCTGGAACCCTAATCTGCGCTCTAAAACAGCAATACGTTCATCAGACACACGTTATTATATAGACCCTTCAATCGCTGCAGCTGCACTTGGTATCGGCCCTCAGGATCTGTTAGATGATCTTAATACTTTCGGATTTTTATTTGAGACACTATGCATCAGAGACCTCAGAGTTTTTGCAGATGCTCTTAACGGTACTGTCTATCACTATCGTGACAAAAGCGGACTTGAGTGTGATGCCGTGGTTCACCTTCGAAACGGTTCCTACGGTCTTATAGAAATAAAGCTTGGCGGAGAACGCCTTATTGAGGAAGGCACTTCAAATCTCACAGCGCTGTGCAGAAAACTTGACACTGATAAAATGAAAAAACCTTCTTTTCTTATGGTTCTCACCGGTACCGGAGATTATGCCTACAGACGCAGCGACGGCATCATGATTGTACCCATAGGCTGCCTGAAAGACTGATTACAATTCAATTTCTGAGACGGGAGGCTTTTGCAGCATTACAGCCTCCTGCTCAAGCTTGCAGTTGTTTGCCAGCATATATTTCACACTTTCTGTGCATATATTTGTATATTCTATGTCTGTTTCTTTCTCATATTTTTCAAGCAGATTTTCAAGCCTTTTTCTATCGCCCTGAGTAAGCGGTTTTGCAAATTCTCTGAATTTCTCTAAGGTTTCTCTTCCCATATACAAAGGCGTGAACCTTATTCCTGTTTTTTCTCTGAGATGATTGAGAATATAGAAGCCTCCCGCATCAATATCACCAAAATGAAAATATGAACTATCAGGATTATCATTATACACCTTTTTCAGGAAATTTCTTCTTGTCCTGTTATGAAACCCACCCAGATATATTACGAAATACTCATTATCATTAAAATCATGGAAGCTTGTAAGGTTTTCTATGGTTATAATCCTTTTGCATATCACAGCAATATTGCTTAAATCTTTTAATGTTTCAGAGGAAAGAGCCAGATCTCCCCTTATATTTCTCAGGTTAATATGCTGCCCTCCAAGGACAATCTCAGCGCATCCTTTAATGCACACATATGTAGGAGTGTTTACTATTCCGTTTTCTTCAAGAATATGCTCTTTTTCTTCAAATTCACCATACTGATACAGCATGGACTGAACTTTACTTCTAAGCTCCTCCGCTGTTTTGGAATCATGAAAAAGCTTAATTGAAAAATCCCTTATATATGTTTCTTCCTCATTTTCAAGCACTGCAGCAGCCATTTCAAGAAACTGCCGGTATCTGTCAGTATCCCCGTCATAAAATTCAACATTTCTGTTGCGCGCAATTCTTTTTTTCTGTTCTTTGAGATACAGATTAAGACACTCATATCTGATGTCTGTTCTGTCAGAGAGGATTTCGTCCATAACTGAAATGAGTGTCTCCTGCTTCTGTCTCCTTGGAACCCGCCCGAGCATGCTGTAGCATTCACTGATTTTTTCATTTACAAGAACAGCTTTTTTAACAGTTCCGTTTTTTTCGTATTCCAGCCGGATAACACTCGCTTCTTCAATTCCCTGAAGCGAATCGTTTATCTCCCTGAAAATATCGTATTCTGAGTCATCTGCATATTCAGGGAATTTTTTTGCTATGGCCACCGCAAAGCTCTGTGACACTCTGTTTTCTCCAAGATAGCTCCTGCTTCTTTCATATTTATCAAGAAGTTCATTTAGCACTGCTTTCTGATATCTGTCCATTATATATCCCCTGTTACAGATCATATTCTTCTACAATACTTGCTCTGCCTGCTCTTATTGCTGTCAGTATCGTGCCTACCTGTTCACCGATAATTTCGATTTTAGCCGGTGGTGTTGCAAGTATAACCTGCAGATCCAGGCTGTTAAAGAAATCCATCATCGCTTTGATTCTCTCATCATCCATTTTGTCAAATGCTTCATCCAAAAGCATAAGCCTCACGCTGTTACCGAATCTGTAAAGCTGATAAAAGGATGCTGCAATTGCGACATAGTATGGAACCTGCGTCTCGCTTCCGCTTTTTTCTCCGTATATATCGGAGAATTTCTGAAGAGATCCGTCTTTTTTTCTTATTTCAATATCATAGTCCAGATATGATCTGTAATCCGTATATTCCGCTACAATTCTGTCGCCTTTGTCATCTCTGGTCATAAGTTTATCAAAGAGGTCGGAAATTTCTTCTCTGTATTCGGCTTCAAAAGCTGCAGTCCACAGATTATTGCCTTCCTGGTTGTTTTCAGATGTAATCATCTTATAAAGCCCCTCTTTCTGCCTGTCAAATGTGATTTTAAAGTGGTAACTGTCATCTCCGTAATATATATTGTCAAGTGCCTTGTTGAGATTGCGGAATTCATTTCTGGCAGCTTCGATATGCTCCTTCATTTTAGAAAGGAAATCACTTCTGAATATTTCCTCGCACTCTTTTTTTGCGGTTTTAAGTTTTTCTTCGTATTTTACAAGTTCAACCGTTCTCAGTTTCTGAGCAGCTGATATATATTCATCAATTCCTTCTGTTCCCGAAGTGAAGTCGCAGCTGTAATCGTAATTAAATGTATACTGCTGCGCCTTGAGAGAATCCGTAAGCTGTATACGCTCATTCTGAAACTGGCTCTTCTGAGGCGTGAAATTCGATATTATTGTCTCAGGCGCCTTTTTCCTGCGGTTATCCGAATATTTTTTCCCGGCCTCTTCATATGCCTTCTCATCATTATCCGCAAGGGCTCTGAGGCTGTCTCTTTCACTGTCATGTCTCGCTTTATATTCTGCAAGCTGCTTCTGACCGGCTTCAATATCCCATGATGCTTTGCTTTTGTTTTCTCTGAATTTTTCCAGAGCGGCATTTACATTTTTGAGTTCTTTTTCTATCGCCTGCTTCTTTATCTCAAGCTCCAGGAGTGACGGATCTTTCTTTGCCTCCTTAAGCTCCGCTTTAATGTTCACCAGAGATTTTTTCTCTCTTTCAAGGTCTGCAGGAGCATTCATATAAAGCTGTATAAGCTCAGGATTAACATCTGCCTCAAGCTTTATTATCTCATCATATATTATGCTGTTTTCTCTGAGCCTGCTTCGCTGTGCACTTTTTTCCTCCAGCTCCGCCTTTATCTGTTCTATCTGCATTCTGAAGGCATTCTGGCCTATATACGGATTTCTGTACAGCTTCGGATCAATATTTCTTACGACATAACCCTGATACAGCATACAGTCCGCCGTAACTGCAATCCTGTGTTCTTTGAGCTGTTCAACCCTGTCACAGCGCATTACTCTTCCCAGCAGATAGTCAATATATGCTTTTGCATATCTGTTTTCACTTTTTACAACATATGCCAGAGAGTTATTGTCCGTTTCCTGATTTACTGTCAGCTTCCCTGTATTTATTATGCCTGCAGAATGTATGTTTTTTCTGTTTTTATGATAGCACTGCAGTGCTGCGTCATAATATTCCGGTTCTACAACAAGATAGAATTTCTGTGTGTTCAGATATCCCTCGACTGCATTTCTCCATGTTTCATCTGTTATTTCAAGGAGTTCAGAAAGTATATATACTTTTGAGGATATTCCCCTTGCGCTGAATTCTTCTTCTATGTATCCTTTTAATTTTGCCGTATTTTCAGGGTATGTAAGTATCTGTTTGTGAAGTCTCCTGTTTTTTTCCTGAAGAGTCTGAATATGTCCGTCAAGCTCCTTTAATCCGACCGCCAGTTCTGCTCTTTTCTGATGAACTGATATCATCTCCTGTTTTGAAAAGAGTTTCAGAGCCTCAACTGTTTCATATTTTTTGTCGTCATAATGCTCGGATACAAGCGCACTAAGCTGCTCTGCCGACACCGGAGTTATGCCTGCCTCTTTTAGTTTTTTGAGGAATTTTTCAAGAGCTGCCACCTGAACTTTAAGCTGACCTGCCCGCATTTGCGCTTCTTTTATGCCGTTTTCTGCCGCTGCAGCTTTACGCTGCAGTTCCTCTAAAAGCCTGCTTGCTTTATTCTCATGAACAGATACATTTACCGCCAGCAGTTTTTCTGAAGCGGCTGCGCTGTCTTTTTCAAGCTGCGCGATTTTAGTATCAAGACCTGAAATCATCTGCTCTTTTGCAATTATATCTTTTTCGATGGCGGCAAGTTTTTCTCTGATCAGATCTATACCTGCTATACGCAAAAGAAAATCATTGACTTTAATATCATAATCATTTGCTTCTATCCGTTCATAGGTATTTATTATCTCTTCAAGGCATTCAAGCTGTCTGTTGCTTTTTGTGAGAAGTTCTTCCAGTTCACTCAGGGTTTCAATGTTTTCCCTAAGTGCTGCAACGTCTATTTTTTCTTCTGAAAGTACAAATTTATTTATAAATTCCTTGACATTATCCATAGGCTTGAAGGCAAGGGATTTGGGAATTATGTCAAAGAATCTGTCATCGAGATTTCCCATTCTTCTTTTGAACCTGTCTCTTGCAGCATAGTTCTGGTCTATATATCTGATGCGTCTGCCTCTTACTCTGAATTCTTCTGCAAGAGCAGCTTTTCCATGCACTACAAATGACATATCCTCAAGCCTGCACTCCTCAGCATACCACCTGGTTACAACCCTGCTTTCTTCATCAGGCGAAAGCATATGCACTCCCAGTACAAAATACCTGCCTGTTTTTTCTTCAAAGAACTCAAGCGCCACATTGGCGGGAACTGCATTTTTTCTGATATACGTCTCTCCGACGTTACCTGTTTTGCAGCGTACATACCCTTTAAGGTCTCTGTTCCCCTTTTCGTTTGCCGCAACGTTGAATTTCCTTGTATTTGTAGTCAGCACCAGCTGTATCGCATCAAGTATTGTTGATTTGCCGGCAGTATTCTCCCCGCTTATGAGTGTGGAGCCGTGCATTGTAATGCATTCGTTTTCAAAGAAGTGCCAGTTAATCAGCCTCACCCGGCATAATATCTTCTTCTGTTTCTCCATTGTCTTTTCCTCCTGTATAGGTCTGCAGTCTTTTTTCTGCCGCCTCATAATACTCATTGATGTTTTCAACCGGTACCGCCATTAAAACTGACGGATATATGATTATTCTTGTATCTGCGCTGTTTACATCACTGTCAAGGTTTACTATGATGTTGTACTTTCGAAACAGTGATACCATCCGTTTTTCCATGCCCTTGTCCATATTGGGCTTGGATTTTATTCTCAGCATGGAGTATTTCTCGCGAATCTCCTCCATTATAACTGTGACTTCTTCTGAAAAGGTTGAAAGCTCTTTCCTTTTTTCGAGATACAGCAGCCTCAGTATCAGCAGAAGTATGCTGTCTGACTTGTTAAGAGGCAGCCTGCCTGTCCCTAACCGGTTTACAAGAGCAGCCACGCCCTGATCTTCATTGAGTCTTATATCATAACCCAGCAGATCAAAATATTCTCTGAACATATTTATATTCTGTCTTACAAATATATAGTCTTTTCTGGTATCTTCTTTTTTCTTCAGCAGAAAGCACTGGTTGAGCAGTCTGTTGGCTGCCGTTCTGAATTTTTCTTTCTGCGCAGCTGATTCATTCAGTATTTCAAACATTTAATTCTACCTCTTGTATATGATAAATTCCGGTATTTCAAATTCTCCCGTTTGTATTCTGCTGTTCAGACGTTTTATGGTATACTGATTAGCCCTGTTGCCCGCATATATGCTTATATATACAATCCGTATGACATCTCTTTTTGTCTGCACAGGAATTTCACTGACGTTGATTTCATCTCTGTCGCCGAGGAGATTTATCACATATTCATTGATATTTTTTCTTGAGAACCGCCGTCTGTTGCGCGCCCGGAGTGCCTCTCTGTACAAAGCTCTGCTTTCTTCTGACATAACCATATCGCCGCCAAGCTCATCAACCTGCCCTGTCTTTTTTAATACAGGCATTGTTTTAAGTGATTCCGGAGAAATATAGTTCTGAGGATACAGGGCAAATAATCCGCGCAGCTCCGCTGCTGTTTCAGGAGAGAACTCCGACACCTCGGTTTTGTTCAGTTCATCGGCGAGGCTGCTTAGTATCCTCGAAAGTTTTCCTTCTGTATTATTGCCCGCCGAAAGCAGAAACCTTGCCCTCATAACTGCATTCCGCTGATATCTCGTATGCTTGCGGTCTATTTCCTCTATAATATCGTCAAGATTGTAAAAGGCGGATTTGATATCCAGAATTATATTTACAAGCGCTTCATACGCCTCGTCCTGATTATCATTCTGCTCAATTTCCATATAGCCTTTTGTTCCTCTTTCCATTATACTGTCGTCTTCCAGTATTTCATCAAGCTTTCTTACAATGGCCGTACGGAAATACGATATGTTCTCACTTGTTTTCATTCGGAGATATGCTTTTGATCCTATATTCTGATGGTATTCAAAGAACAGATCCAGAACTTCTGAAGCCTCCATATCATTTGTCTGTTTTTCCATATGTCTTTTGATGCTTGCGCTGAGTTTCTTGAGTTCCGATATAAGGCGGTCCGTGTTTTCTTTCACACCCTTTATAATCAGTTCATAAGGTCTGCTGTAAAGCTCACTGTTCTGAAGACTTGAATGTATCTGAGAAATAAGGCCCTGATACTCCGTTTCTTCATTTCTGATCAGAGTATTCATGCTTTCTATCACAGGAACCGCATATTCAAAAAGTACAATGTTAAGCTGATGATCTGTCTCCTGCTCATATTCAATCCACCCGCAGCTTTTGAGCATTGCAATCACACCGTTTGCTTTTTCTCTCGCATCACTTACCAGTGTTTCATCATCATTAAAAGTCATTTCGGTATCATCTGACTCAAAGTATTCCGTAAGCGCCCTTATAACTGTTTCACGGCTTACCCCATAGGATATTTCAGCCTTGAAGGTATTGAATACAAGCATTATGCAGTCTGCATATTCCCTGCGGTATTTACTTGTAAGAGGCTTGAAGAAATCCTCCGGCAGTATATTAAAAAGATTGTTCATTGTTTTTCCTTTACCTTACAGCTTCTGTACCTGCAATTATACCACAGTTCTTCAGATATGTACTACAGTTATTTACAGTTCTTCCTTTCGTATTATCCCCTGACTTACGCAAAACCCATATGATAAAGCTTTTCTGCCGCTTCCAAATACTGCAGTGATAGTATCTCTTTCAACAGACATTACCGTTCCCGTGCCAAATGTTCTATGTATAATCACATCTCCCGGTTCAAACTCCATATTCGCAGAAGTTCCATATGAAGCCCTGCCCGGCTGGGTTTTCCTGAGTATCTTTTCCATCAGATATACAAACGGCATATGGCAGTCGCTGTATTTGAGTATCATCAGGCTTTCTTTTGCTCTTGTAAGCCCTACATAAAAAAGCCGTCTTTCCTCTTCAATATCTGTCTCTTCACCCGGCAGAATCCCATCAGCTGCATCTGCAATTATAACATTATCGTATTCAAGCCCCTTTGCAGAATGTATAGTAGAAAGTATAACATCAGCATCGTAATCATGTGATTTATTCTCAATATCATTCTCAAGCTCCTCAAGCATATTGAGAAACTCGAGAGTGCTCATATCATCTGTGGCAAGGCATTTGAGGATGTATATCTTCTCTGCATCTATGCTTCTTCTGCCGGATATAAGTGTTTTTATTGTTTCAAGCGCCTCAGGGGCTGACATGGTTTTGAGTTTTTTGATATATGAGGCTGTATTCTTAATATCTCTGCTTCTGCCGCCTTTCTTTACAAGCAGCTCAAGACACTTCCATATGCCTTCTCCGCTTCTGCCGTTTTCATACATATTTACTGCTGTCTCTGCCATTTTCTTAGTTATATAGCAGCGTGTTTTAGAGTATGTGTTCATAAACAGCTCTATGTTCCCCATATCATGGGACAGTTTAATCAGATCAGTTACATACCTTACCGTCCTGCCTGTGAAAAAGGCAGTTTCCATATCCTTGCAGTTATATGGTATTCCTTCTTTTTTGAGCCTGTATATGTATGGCAGCGCACTGTCATTGTTTCTGTAAAGTATGGCTGTCTGTCTGCCTCTGTAAATGCTTCTGATATGGTTTATGACTCTGTCATACTGCTGCTTCCTTTTTTCCGTATTGTCTATTATTACAGGCTTCGTTTCCGGTTTTGCAGACCGCATTTTTTTCTCGTGCCTGTTCCTGTTGTGTTTAATAAACTGTGCTGCTGCATTTACAATATATCCGTCAGATCTGTAGTCGGTTTCAAGGAACATCACCTGCCCGTCTTTGTATGTTTTTTGAAATTCCATAAGTGCCTTAGGATATGCAGCCCGAAAACCGTATATGCTCTGGTCCTCGTCGCCTGCCATAAACAGCCGGTTTCTGCCATGGACAAGCAGCTGAATTATATAATGCTGTATTTTAGAAGTATCCTGTGCCTCATCGACAAGCAGATATCTGTATCTGTTTTTGAAGTATTCGCGCACTCTGCTGTTTTTTCTGAGTATGCGAAACGCAAATACCATCTGGTCGTCAAAGTCCATCAGACGGTTTTCACTGAGCCTGCTGCAGTATTTCTCATATATATTTTCTATTGAAATTCTGTCTTCTGTGACGCTTATCTCACTTATCTGTTTTTTGTCAAGGAGCATATTTTTGATATATGCTATCTGCTGCTGTATTTCCCTGAGGTCAGCCTCATCAGGCCAGTTTCCCGTCTGTGATATGTAAATCTCCCTTATGGCAGGCAGATTATCCTCTATAAGCCTGAAGCTGATGCCTCCTGTAATATAGGTGTAATACCTGATTATTTCATTACAAAGCGAATTTATAGTCTTAAAAGTCACAGCATCTGAATATTCCCCGCCGAAATATTTTTCAAATCTGGCCTTCATATCTCTTGTGGCCGCATTTGTGTAGGTCACAGTAAGTATATGCTCAGGTCTGATGCCTTTTACATATATCATATATCCGAGCCTTGCAACAAGGGCGGTGGTTTTACCGGAGCCGGGCACAGCAAGAAGCAGGCAGAGATCATTGCATTTAACAGCCTCCGCCTGCCGGTCATCAAGCCTTATATTAAATTTCTCTATGTACTGTTCAAATGTCATTTCCGGCAGCTCCTGTATTATCTATCGCTTTTCACTGCTTCTTTTTTAGCCTGCTTTTCGGTGTTTTTAATCGTCTTTAAGTATTCGACTTCAACAGGGGAAAGTGTTTCATCCTGATATTTTCTGTATTCGGATTTTGCTTTTTCTGTTGCAGTATAATGCGATATTTCCCCTGCATCAGACAATAGTTTTCTGCCGCCCGAAGAGAGTACAGCGTCAAGCTGCTCTATATAGTCGCTCATATACATAGGTCTGTGCTCAATTGCATTAATCTCAGCCAGATCAAAATAACCTGAAACAAGTCTGTTCATTATTTTCAGTTCATTTTCATCCAGATAATTCTTCGCTATCGTAATATCCTTCATTACAGGCATATCACCCGAAAATGTTTTCAGACCCATAAATGGTTTATCTGCATCCGCTCTTTCAAATATTACCTCTGCCGCGGTATGCCCGTGCACTGCATAGTGCAGTTTATTTTGAACAATCCTGAAAAAATTTACTGATTCGCTGCTTCTCGGATCATAATCAACACTTGTAGCATACAGATCCAGAACCTGTCTGTACAGAACTTTTTCCGATGATCTGATATCTCTTATTCTCTCTAGGAGTTCTTTCCAGTACATTCCTCCGCCATTGCCTTTAAGGCGTTCATCATCCATTGCAAAGCCTTTGATAATGTACTCTTTTAATCGTTCTGTTGCCCATTTTCTGAAACGGGTAGCTACTGATGATTTAATCCTGTATCCCAGAGAGATAATCATATCAAGGTTATAATGCTTAACAGTATAGGTTTTGCCATCAGCAGCAGTTGTTCGGAATTTCCGAACAACTGAATTCTCTTCAAGTTCACCTTCTTCAAAAATATGTTTTATATGTTCACTTACATTAGATTTGCTGGACTGATACAAATCAACCAGTTGCTGTTGCGTAAGCCATACTGTTTCATCTTCCAGTTTAACCTCAATGTTTGTGCTTCCGTCTTCATTTGTATAAATGAGAATTTCACTTTCATTCATTTGTTTAAAATCTCCTTAATAAGGTAGTTTATTCTGTAAAAGTATATTTGCCCTTGCCATATCCCTTTTGAGGTTTAATAACACCATATTCAAGAATCTTCTTTATCAGAGCCGATGCAGGTGATGCAGTTATACCTAGAATATTCATCACATCACTTCTTCCAAAAATACTATCATTCCCCAGTACATTCCTGAGCATCTGAATATTCTTTTTTGTCCTCTCTGAAACATTCAATGTCCTGTTTGCACTCTCAATGTCCTGTTTTGAAGGCTTTTTAAGCTTACCGCTTATATGCATTGTTCTGAAAGTCAACTGTCTTGAACGACATCTTGAACGACATTTGAGCGACATCTTAATTCAGGCTCGGCATAACAACATAAACTGATATCGGTCCGGCCTGCACTATAGTTTCGTGTCATCGTTCAAAGTGCGGTCATATTTTTTTCTTGATTGTCACGTTGATGGTCATCTTGATGGTCACCTTGATGGTCATTATAATTCAAATAATGTATTTATCCATCATATCATCTTCAAGGTTTATTCGTACCATACTCAGGCACTTTCGCTATTCCATTCAGGTCTTAATAATCCTACCCTTCAAAATAGTTATATATACTCTCCTCAACCTCATCCTTCATACTGAACACAATATTAACAATCGGAAGTTCCTTACCTTTATCATTTGTAATTGTCTGCTGAGCATACT
>CAVDMD010000026.1:0-20932 GCA_963609975.1 bacterium
CACTTTACCGATTACTCCAACAGAGCCCTGCGCTATGCCAATGCACTGCTGGAAAAGTCGTTGAAGCGGGGTGAACACTATGGTAGAATGGAGAAAAGCATAGTGATAACCATAGCAGACGGCAAACCTTACAGTGAGATTGACAAGCTGCACTGTGTGTTTGATATCAGGGAGAGAGAAACAAATATGCCTATGACAGACAGGTTGGAGTTTCATTGTGTGCAGCTTGGCTGCGTAGATGATTCCAAACCTGTGTCTGAGCTTAGTCCGTTAGAGATTTTTGCAGCATATATCAAATATGCCGCAGATGAGGACAAGGCGGGGTATGCCTCTGAACTCCTTGAACACGGAGATGTGGACAGCACAGGCAAAATCTCAGGGCTGTTCTGATATACCGGCAATAAGAACTTTAAATATTTTACCTCCGGCAGATTATCCGCCGGAGGTTTTTTGAATATATGATATTTTATCTTTACTTTACTGAATTTTTATCCTCTGTTAACTAATAGGCGGCAGCGAGGCTGTATACTGTCTAAAGGATATACCGGTCTTGCCCTAAGTTGAGCTATGTTGTATAATAATGCGTAAGTGTGACAAATTACAGAAAGGAGAGGGCATATATATGAGTTATATAGAAAAAACCTGCAGTGAATTTACAGAGGCTCTGGCTTCGGGAACTCCTGTGCCCGGCGGCGGCAGCGCTGCGGCGGTTGCAGGAGCAGTAGGTGTAGCCCTTGGCAACATGGTGGGCTCACTTACCGCAGGCAAAAAAAAATACGCAGAGGTTGAAGAACATATGCAGAATCTTATGGACAGGGCAGAAACTTTGAGAATACAGCTTCTTGAGCTTGTTGATAAAGATGCCGAAGCTTTTGCTCCCCTTGCAAGAGCATACGGTATGCCAAAAGAAACACCCGAGCAGAGGGAGTCAAAACGGCAGACTATGGAGAAGTGTCTTAAACTTGCCTGCAGTGCGCCTCTTGAAATAATGGAAAAATGCGGTGAGGCGATAGAACTTCACAAAGAATTTGCCGCAAAAGGCAACAGCCTTGCAGTCAGCGATGCAGGAGTAGGCGCCATAATATGCAGAGCGGCTCTCAAGGGAGCTTCACTTAATGTATATGTAAACACAAAGCTTATGCACGACAGAGGTCTTGCAGATGAGCTTGACAAAAAAGCGGACAGGCTGATAGAGAAATATTCCGATATGGCAGAGGAAATATTTGAAGAAGTCTGCAGGGAGATAAGAAAATGAGTGCGAAACTATTAAAAGGCAGACCTGTTGCGGATGCCATCACAGAAAAAATAAAAGCAAAGGTTCAAAACCTCAGACAGCAGGGAATATGCCCCCGGCTTGCGATAGTCAGAGTGGGCGCAGACGAAAGCGATATAGCCTATGAGAGAAGCGCAGCAAAACGTGCAGAGAAATCAGGAATAAAGATAAAAAACGTAGTGCTTCCCGAAACAATATCGCAGGAGGCGCTGATAACCGAAATAGAGAAGCTCAACAGTGACGATGAGGTGAACGGCATACTTCTTTTCAGACCGCTGCCATCGCACATAGACGATGCTGTGGCGGGACAGACGATAATGCCGGCAAAGGATATAGACGGCATTACAAATCTGTCGCTGGCTGGCGTGTTTACAGGTACAGATACAGGATTTCCGCCTTGTACGGCCAGAGCCTGCATGGAGATACTTGACTATTACAATATCCCGCTCAAAGGCAGGAAAGCTGTGGTGGTGGGCAGGAGTCTTGTGGTGGGCAGACCTCTTGCAATGATGCTGATGAAACAAAACGCTACGGTAACCATATGCCATACAGGTACGGCGCCTTCCGATATGGAACAAATCTGCAGGGAGGCTGATATACTTGCAGTTGCCTCAGGCAGACCGGGTACAATAAAAAAACAGCATACAAACAGTATGCAGACAGTAATAGATGTAGGTATCAATGTTGACAAAAACGGCAATATGTGCGGAGATGCGGATTTTGAAGAAATTTCAGAAGAAGTCTGTGCGATAACTCCCGTACCCGGCGGAGTGGGAGGAGTCACATCAGGTATTCTGATGCTTCATACGGCAGAGGCCGCAGAAAAACAGTTCAGGGACAGGACAGATGGATAAGAAGTATTTACTGAAGCTCTGCGAAGACATCAGAGCTGACAGAATTTCGTGTGAAGAAGCGGCGGATATGCTGACAGAGCTGCCGTTCAAAGATATGGGGTTTGCCAGAATAGACAATCACAGAAGCCTTCGGACAGGCTATCCCGAAGTGGTTTTCTGTCAGGGCAAGACAGACAGTCAGATAGCGGACATAATGGAGCTGCTGTGGCAAAACAACAATACCGTTATGGGTACAAGAGCGACAGAAGCAAATTACAGGGCAGTCAGAGAACGTATACCTGAGGCAGAATACTTTGAACAGGCCCGTATTATTGCAGCCTCAAGGCAAAGTGAGGCAAAGACAGGCTCTGTTGCAGTCATAACGGCGGGAACCTCCGACATACCTGTGGCGGAGGAGGCGGCGGTAACCGCAGAAATCCTCGGCAACAATGTCAGCAGGATATATGATGTGGGAGTTGCGGGGATACACAGGCTGTTTGACAGCCTTGAGGAGATAAGGAACGCCAATGTCGTGATAGTATGCGCAGGCATGGAGGGTGCGCTGGCCTCTGTGACGGGAGGACTTGTGGACGTACCGGTCATAGCGGTTCCCACAAGCATTGGCTACGGCGCCGGCTTTAACGGCCTTGCAGCGCTTTTGTCCATGCTCAACAGCTGTGCAAACGGCATAAGCGTGGTTAATATAGATAACGGATTCGGGGCAGCCTATACTGCTTCAATGATTAACAGAGGTAAACATGAATAAATTATATTTTGATTGCAGCAACGGAATAAGCGGAGATATGGTGTTAAACGGTCTTGCGGCGCTGGGTGTGCCGTCTTGCGAGATAGCGGAGGCGCTAAAAGGTGCGGTTCCCGCAGGCGGCGGATGCTGCGGCAGGCAGGGCTGCGGCGCACACTCCCACCGGAGCTACATTGAAATAAAGGAAATGATATTAAACTCCGGCCTGAGTGACAACGCAAAGCGGATCGCCTGCAGCATTTATCAGACAATCGCAGAGGCGGAAGCCGAGGTTCACGGAACTTTAACGGAGGAAACTCATTTCCATGAAGTAGGGAGAGATGAAGCCATACTCAATATTATGGGCGTGGCATTCTGTCTTGACAGACTTCAGATAAAAGAAATCTACTGCGGCACTATTTGTGACGGTCATGGCTTTATCCAATGCAGCCATGGCGAGATTCCGGTACCGGTACCGGCAGTTATGGCTATGCGCAAAGCCTGCGATTACCGCTTTGAGAGGGTAGACGCGGCAACCGAACTGGTAACTCCATCTGGTCTTGGTACACTCATAGGTATCGGAGCACAATATGTCGAAGCAATGCCGGAAACAGAGGCATGTGTAATGGTAGAAGCAAAGGGAAAGAGAAATACAGGTAGAGGAGGTCTTAAAATCTATATGTATTAGCATTGGAGAAAGGAATACTTATGAGTGAAAAACAGTATAGGAGGCGCCTATGCGACAGATCTGACGGCAGACTTCTCAAAAAACTTTCACCCATGCACCGGATAGAGCCTTATATAATGGTGCACAGAAACGACGCAACCAACCTTATTTTTGACAAGGTTGAAGTCACAAGGCTTGAGGAGTATGTCAGACAAAAAAGAAAACAGGGATACAAAGGCTTTGGGGTGCTTCATGTGATGCTGGCATCATACGTCAGAGTGGTATCTCAGAGACCTGCGGTCAACCGGTTCATATCGGGACAGAAAATCTATGCAAGAAACAATATAGAAGTCAATATCGACATCAAAAAAGAAATGACGCTGGAGTCACCGGATACAGTTGTAAAGATTGAATTTGACGCCGCTGATACAGCTATAGAAATATACCTCAAAATGAAAGAGGTCATAGATGACAACAAGGGCGGCGCACTTGACAGTGATTTTGACAATACAGCCAGAATACTTAATTACATACCCGGACTTATTAAAAAATTCTCATTCTGGTTTATCAGACTTATTGACTATTTCGGATTTTTACCCAAATCACTGTTAAAAGTAAGCCCTTTTCACGGCAGTCTGTTTGTAACTTCAATGGGGTCGCTTGGCATACCGGCTATTCATCATCACCTCTATAACCTTGGCAATGTACCGGTGTTCTGCAGCATAGGACCTAAGAGAACCGAATACGAAACGGGATCTGACGGCAGTGTGACAAAACGAAAATATGTTGACTATACATTTTCGGTTGATGAGAGAATCTGCGACGGATTTTATTTTGCTTCGGCAATGAAAATACTGAAGGCAAATCTCAGACATCCCGAAAAACTGGATATGCCGCCGCAGGAAATAGTGCAGGATATATAGAGGTGCTCAGATGAAATACAGAATAATAAAGCCGGAGGATTTTGTGACCGGAGTGTGGGCGGGAGGCACCACAACTCAGATTGCCATATACCCCGAAGACGCATCATACAGCGAGCGCAATTTCATCTTTCGCCTGAGTTCTGCAACCGTTGATACAGATCGGTCTGAATTTACCCATCTGCCCGATTATGACAGGTGGCTGATGATACTTGAGGGGAGTGCAAGGCTTGTCTACGGCAATGACAGAGAGATTACTCTCAGACCCTATAAATGTGATGCTTTTGATGGTGGGGAGAACACCGTAAGCTACGGGCAGGTTACAGACTACAACCTGATGCTCCGAAAAGGCGGCGAAGGTTCCATGAAGGCTGTAAAACTTGATGAAAATATTCAGAAAATCAGGCTTCTGCCTCGGGGCAGATACACAAATGGCTTTGCGGGAGTATTTTTGCGCGGAAGCCATGCGAGAATTACTGTGTGGGGAAATGAGTTTGAAATTGAAAACGGCTGTCAGCTTCTGCTGATTTTTGAAGGGGAGAAGCTGGCGGAGCTTGAGATTGCAGGCTCCGGCACAGCTGTGATTGCACAGGGAGTATTCAATAACTGAAATAAGACAGCAAAAGAGCTGCCGCACCGGATAAATCATTTTTCCAATGCGGCAGCTTCTGTTTTCATAACCTGATATATTCATCTCTGCCTGCACCTACGGAAACATAGGTGATTTTGCAGTCTACAGCCTTTTCGATGTATGCGATGTAGTCCTTTGCAGCCTGAGGAAGCTCACTATAGCTGCGGCATTTTGAAACATCGCCGAATCCCGGCAGATATTCGATGACAGGCTTTGCGCGGAGCAGGCGCTGCCCTGTAGGGAATACTGTGGTTTTGACACCGTCAATATCATAGGCGGTGCATACGGGTATTTTGTCCATATATGACAGTACATCAAGCTTTGTCAGAGCTATTTCGGTTGCGCCCTGCACTCTGACGCCGTATCTGGAGGCAGGTATATCAAAGGCACCGACTCTGCGTGGTCTGCCGGTAGCAGCTCCGTATTCGCCTCCGGCACTTCTGAGAGCCTCTGCTTCCTCGCCCGACATCTCAACGGTAAACGGCCCTTCACCCACACAGGTTGAATATGCCTTCATAATCCCCAGAGTGCCTGTCAGCGCAAGTCCCGGAACTCCGGCTCCGACAGGAGCAAATGAGGCGAGGGTTGTTGAGGAGGAGGTGTACGGATATATGCCGAAATCAATATCTCTTAATGCTCCAAGCTGCGCCTCAAACATTATATTCTTGCCCTCCGCAGCGGCCTGATACAGATAATCCGATACATCTGTAACATACGGCGCCACCTCTTTGCCGTATTTTTTGAGCCAGTCCATAATCTCACCGGCATCTACAGGCTCGTGACCGTAGCCTCTGACTGTGATGTTTTTCCACTCAACAATATCCCTGACCTTTTCGCTGAGGCTGTCCATATCAAGCAGATCCTCCATACGCAGAGCCTTTTTCATATATTTGTCCGCATATACAGGCGCTATACCTCTGCGGGTAGAGCCGAATTTCTTGTCTGCAAGTCTGTCCTCTTCCATAATATCCATGAGTCTGTGATAAGGCATACAGATGACTGCCTTGTCGCTTATCTTGAGATTGTCCGGAGTTATTTTAATGCCCTGCTCTCTTAATTTGCCGGCTTCGTTTACAAGATGCTCAATATCTATTACCATGCCGTTCCCCATTATATTGACAGTGGTTTCTCTGAGTATGCCCGAAGGCAGCAGGTTCAGAATAAATTTTCCCTTGTCGTTTACAACGGTATGACCTGCGTTGTTGCCGCCCTGATAACGGCATATTATGTCATAGTCAGATGAAAGCAGATCCACCATGCGTCCTTTTCCCTCATCTCCCCAGTTGATACCAACGATTGCTGTAAGCATATAATATTCTCCTTTCCTGCTATACATTGATTGATATATTCATATTCTTATCGAGAAATCCGCGGTTTTGTGCAAGCACCGCCCTGACCTCTCTGAGATAATCCTCTGTCTGCTGCTCTGCTATCCCTGTAAAACGGCTTTCGGCAATGATTTTATCTATATCGGATCTTGTAAGACCGAATATTTCATCGCCTGCTATCCTGTCAAGCAGATCATTGCTGCGGCCCTCCTGTTTGACGGCAAGACCTGCGGCCACGGAGTGTTTTCTTATGGCCTCGTGGAGAAGCTGTCTGTCGCCTCCGTTTTTGACGCAGTGCATCAGAATGTTCTCGGTTGCCATGAAAGGCAGCTCCTCGTCCAGGTTCTTTTTTATAACCTCAGGGTAAACACGAAGCCCCGAAACAATATTTATATAAAGCTGAAGTATACCGTCTGCGGCAAGAAAAGCCTCAGGTATGGATATGCGTCTGTTTGCAGAGTCGTCAAGGCTTCTTTCGAGCCACTGGGTGCCTGCGGTCATTGCAGGATTCATACATTCTGCAATCACAAAACGGGAAAGCGACGAGATTCTCTCGCTTCTCATGGGGTTCCTCTTGTATGCCATTGCAGAAGAACCCACCTGACCATCCTCAAAAGGCTCGTCAAACTCTTTCAGATGTGAAAGCAGTCTGATGTCGCCCGAAAATTTCTGCGCGCTCTGGGCTATTCCCGACAGCACCGAAAGTATGAAATAGTCTGCCTTGCGGGAGTAGGTCTGGCCGCTTACCGGATATGTTTTTTCAAAGCCCATTTTGCTGCAGATGAGCTCTTCCAGTCTGCGCACCTTGTCTGCATCACCGTCAAACAGCTCCAGAAAGCTTGCTCCTGTGCCTGTGGTGCCTCTGCAGCCGAGCAGCTTCATATTTGAAACTGCGAAATCAAGCTGCTCCAGATCCATCATCAGATCCTGCATCCACAGCGCCGCACGCTTGCCGACAGTTGTAGGCTGTGCCGCCTGAAAATGCGTATATGCAAGAGTCGGCAGGCTTTTGTATTTTTCGGCAAAATCCGCAAGCTCCGATATGGCAAGCAAAAGCAGTCTGCGTATGCGCATAAGAGCGTTTCTCTGCAGTATCACATCGGTGTTGTCACCTACATAGCAGCTGGTTGCTCCCAGATGAATCACAGGCTTTGCCTTGGGGCAGACAAGCCCGTAGGCGTATATGTGAGCCATAACATCGTGCCGTACTTCTTTTTCACGCCGCCCTGCAGCATCATAGTCTATATCATAGATATGCTCCTTCATTTCAGATATCTGTTCATCGGTGATATCTATTCCAAGCTCCTGCTCGGCTTCCGCAAGTGCAACCCACAGTTTGCGCCATGTGGAGAATTTGCTGTCGGGCGAAAATATGCGCTTCATTTCTTCGCCTGCGTATCTTGTAGTCAGGGGGTTGATGTATACGTCATTCATAATAAGTCCTTTCGGTGCTACAGCAGATGAATACCTGCCGCTTCGCACATATGTATCATTTCATCAGGCCATACCGAAACCTGAACCTCTCCTATATGAGCCTTGCGCAGGAAATACATACACAGCCTGCTCTGTCCTATGCCTCCGCCTATGCTGTAAGGAAGCTCTCTGTTTAATATCGCCCTGTGGAAAGGCAGCTCCTTTCGATCCTCTTTGCCGGATACTGCAAGCTGTCTTGCCATTGCCTCCTCGTCAACTCTGATGCCCATGGAGGAAATTTCAAATGCCATGCCAAGCACTTCGTTCCACAGAATTATATCTCCGTTAAGCTCCCAGTCATCATAGTCGGGTGCTCTGCCGTCGTGCTTCTCACCTGATTTCAAAGCCCCGCCTATTTTCATAATGAATACTGCTCTTTTTTCTTCTGCTATGAGGTTTTCTCTTTCTTTCGGGGTCTTGTCAGGCCATCTGTCCTCCAGCTCCTGCGTTGTTATGAAGTATATTTCGTTAGGCAGCTCTGTCTGTATATCTCTGTAGAGTCTGTTGACATAGTCGCCGAGATTTTTGAGGGCTCCGTATATTGTCGTAACTGTTTCTTTGAGATACTCCTCTGTCCGCTGCTCTTTTGTTATTACCTTTTCCCAGTCCCACTGGTCAACATAAACGGAGTGAAGATTGTCAAGCTCCTCATCTCTCCTGATGGCGTTCATATCTGTGTAGATGCCGTTTCCTGCGGCAATACCGTATCTGCCTAAAGCCATGCGCTTCCATTTGGCGAGGGACTGCACTATCTCAACTGTCTGCTCGTTCATGTCTTTGATCGTGAACTGCACGGTTCTCTCAACTCCGTTGAGGTTGTCGTTAAGTCCGCTTTCGGGAGTTACAAACAGCGGTGCCGAAACACGTCTGAGCGAAAGCCCGTAAGCCAGCTCCTGCTGGAAATAGTCTTTAATTTTTTTGATTGCCCTCTGTGACTCCATAAGGTCTAAAACGGGCGTGTATTTATCCGGTAGAATAAGTGGTAACATATATCTGTTCCTCCTTTGTATTATACTCTTTATTTTCTGTCTGCGAAAGACTTAGATGCCTTCACGAAGCCATAAAACAGAGGGTGAGCTCTGTCAGGCCTTGATTTGAATTCGGGATGATACTGAACTCCCACATAAAACTCTCTGTCCGAAAGCTCCACAGCCTCTACAAGCCTTTTGTCCGGCGAAAGTCCCGAAACCGCAAGTCCGCTGTCAGCAAGAATCTGTCTGTAGTCGTTGTTGAATTCATAGCGGTGCCTGTGGCGTTCGGATATCGCAGGTCTGCCGTAGCATCTGCTCATTGTGGTGTCCGGCACTATTTCGCATGGAAATGCGCCGAGCCTCAGAGTGCCGCCCTTGTCTACATCGCCGCTTTGTCCGGGCATGAAATCTATAACCTTGCAGGAGGATAATTCGTTAAATTCTCCCGAATCGGCCTCTGCAAGCCCTGCGACATTTCTTGCAAATTCTATTACCGCAATCTGCATACCGAGGCAGATGCCAAGATAAGGGACATTGTTTTCTCTTGCATAGCGTGCGGCAAGTATCATGCCGTCTATGCCTCTGTCGCCGAAGCCTCCGGGTACAAGAATACCGTCAAGCCCTGCAAGGGCGCTCTCATATGTGTCAGGTGTCAGGGTTTCGGAATCTATCCAGTTTATATCAATCCCCGTGCCCAGAGCGCAGCCTGCGTGGCGCAGAGCCTCAGCAACCGAAAGATAGGCGTCGTGAAGCTGTATGTATTTGCCTATAAGGCCGATGGTTACACTGTCTTTTGTGTTTTTTATTGCATTTACCATAGCTTCCCAGTCAGTAAGCTCCGCGGCAGGAGCAGTAAGGCTCAGCTCTCTCAGAACGACAGATGAAAAATTCTGTGATTCAAGCATCAGCGGCGCCTCATAAAGACAGGGCAGCGTTATATTTTCGATGACGCAGTCGGCCTTGACATTGCAGAACATTGATATTTTGTCGAAAATGGCAGGCTCAAGATGTCTGTCACACCTCAAAACAATTATATCGGGACTTATGCCCATGCCCTGCAGCTCTTTGACCGAATGCTGCGTAGGCTTTGATTTGTGCTCGTCTGAACCGCTGAGAAACGGCACGAGTGTCACATGAATAAAAAGACTGTTTTCTCTGCCTGCTTCAAGCGCAATCTGTCTTACGGCCTCCAGAAACGGCTGCGACTCTATATCTCCGATAGTGCCGCCTATCTCTGTAATGACTATGTCTGCATCTGTCTGTCTGCCTACCCTGTAGACAAACTCCTTGATCTCATTGGTTATATGAGGGATGACCTGAACTGTCGAGCCCAGGTATTCGCCGCGGCGCTCTTTGTTGAGAACATTCCAGTATACCTTGCCTGTTGTAAGGTTTGAGTACCTGTTGAGATCCTCATCGATAAACCTCTCATAGTGACCGAGATCCAGATCGGTTTCGGCTCCGTCCTCGGTGACGTACACCTCTCCGTGCTGAAACGGACTCATGGTTCCCGGATCCACATTGATGTACGGGTCCAGCTTCTGAGATGCCACCCTGAATCCGCGCTGCTTGAGCAGACGGCCAAGTGATGCGGCTGTAATTCCCTTGCCAAGACCCGATACTACGCCTCCGGTTACAAATATGTATTTTGTCATGTTTTCACCTCCCGCCAAAAAAAGTGTAAGGCATTCATTCAAGCAAGGGTGGTCCCCTTTGGAAGAATGAACGCCTTTGCTTTGTTACAAAAGTATCTAAAAAACAATAATAACCTCGAATTTGTGATTTGTCAATAATATTTGGTGAAATTTTTTGTTGAAAAACACATTTTTCATAAAATAAAGTGGAATTTGCCGCAGGAGAGGATATAATAGGGGGAGAAGAAAAATATTGCGGAGGGATTTATGAAAATTGCAGTGATAACAGGCGCTTCATCGGGGATAGGAGCGGAATTTACGTCCTGTCTTGACAGGGATGAGCAGTTTGACGAGATATGGGTTATAGCCAGAAGAAAACACAGACTCGAAAGCATAGAGGCAAGGGCTGAGATTAGAGCGCTGCCTATGGATCTGACCCTTGAAGCGTCGTTTGCAGAATATAAAAAGCTGCTTTCGGAGATAAAGCCTGAGGTGGCGGTGCTTGTGAATGCGGGAGGCTTCGGGTATTTCGGAGCGTTCGAGGAGGGAAGCTGTGAGGAGCAGCTTGGCATGATAGATCTGAATGACAGGGCTCTTGTAGCTATGACATATATTACTCTCCCGTATATGAAGCGGGGAGGGCGGATATATAATATGGGGTCGATGTCTGCAATCCAGCCGGTGCCGTATATAAATGTGTACGGAGCGACCAAGGCTTTTGTTCTGAGTTTTTCGAGGGCGCTCAATGTCGAGCTTGCGGGCAGGGGCATTCAGGTTATGGCGGTGTGTCCGTACTGGGTGAAAACAGAGTTTTTTGACACTGCCGTCAGAGATGACACAGTATCAGATTTCAATAAATTCTATACACCGCAGCAGGTGGTCGCAAAAGCGGTAGATGATATGAAAAAAGGCAGAGATGTGTCATTTTGCGGAGCCGGAACCAAGCTGCAGAGGCTTGCGGTAAAGCTGCTGCCTCACAGGCTCATAATGAAGCTGTGGTGCAGACAGCAGGGTATCAGGTAGCAGGTCTATCTGTCCTTGGCGTTGCCTGATATATTGTATGCAGCTATCCTGTTTGCAAGATCGTGCTTTGCCTCCCTTAATTCCTGCTGGATTTCAAGGACTCTGTGGTAGTGTATATTCTGAGCTTCCAGACGAGCCTGAATAAGGTTGTTTTCTTCTTTCGAATGAAGAAATATATTGATAAAAAATATGAGAAGTGTTGCGGTTACCACCAGCAGCAGCATTCCGTAGCAGATTACAAGAGGACCTGCCAATACCTGTGAAGAGTCAGGGTTTATGATTACTTTTAGCGTGACGAATACAATTACAGGCAGGATAACCCCCGCAAACAGCAGGCGCTTCAGATTTTTGCTGACACTCAGCACCAGCGGCATACACCTGCGGCATATGACAAGCGAAACAGCAAAGCATATCGCAAGCGCTGCGAAGCGAAGAATATAGTCGGAAGCTGTTGATGTTGATTTCGAAAACCATGTGGTACTGTCAGCACCGGACAGAGCTCCGTATGCGACAGTCAGTATTGCCATTATAGCGGTGCCCAGAATGTTGTATAAAGCCTGATAAAAGTATTCCATAATCAGCATTTCCATTATTCTGTCGGGACGGGCGAGTATTATGCAGACGATGATCGATATACAATACAGAGCCAGATGCGCCGCCGGCCGGTCATATACAGGAGAAGACGGCAGAGCCGCAAACTCCACAGCAGCATATGTGAGGGCGACGATTATAGTTGAAAACCACATATTGAACCGCAAAATAGGCTTGTATACGATGGGAAATTTGACTGTAAGGCCAAAAATCATAAGCAGTGAGTTTGTGATTATGTAAGCTGTCATGGGACATGAACCTTTCTTTGTATTAATAGTACAGTAATGATTGTAAAGCACATGGGCGAAAAAGTCAATTTTGCGCAGGGGCATGAGATGGAAAAAATGAGGCTTTCAGGCTAATATAAAACAGGAAATGCGGCAGACGAATGCGGTATTTTTTTCTGTACCCTATAGAGAGTGTCTGCCCGAAATAGCTGTGCATATCTAACTATATATAGTGTTTCCTGCCGTATCGGCACCGCATACTGTGATTTTTTCCTGCCGTACTTTTGCCTTAATATTTACTTTTGATTATCAAAACAGCCCGATATGTGATATAATACAAGGGACTATACACGAGGAGAAGCAATATGTATCTTACACTGGCATTTCTGTTTGGAGTTTTTCTGCCCATTTCGGCAATAGCAAGAGGCATCATTTCAAAAGCCGATCCATACAGAGTGGTAACAGCAGGAATAATATATTCGGCGGTCGGGCAGCTCATAGTTATAGCTGTGGCGGGACTGACCGGACAGTCGGTGGGCGAGCAGCTTCAGACAGGCATTGAAGCCCTGTCAAAGACGCTGGCAGCCAACAGCGAAATAATGCAGTCGCTTGGAATGGATAAGCTCTCGGAAGCAGAGAGAGTTTCAAGCCTTCAGAAAATATACGGAAACATTACGCAGATGCTTCCGGCCTCCTTTGTGATATGGGGAGCAATAATATCCTATCTGGAATATATTATACTCTACAGGTGGCTTCACAAAAAAGACAGCGGTCTGCGCAGGATGACGCCTGTAAGAGAATTTTCAATGAAAAGACAGGCATTCCTGTGCTGGTTTGGTACATATTTTCTGTCATATCTGATATCACTGTCGGATTTTTCGGCAGGTCAGACGGTCTATGTCAATATAGATTATCTGTTCAGAATGGCATTTGCATATCAGGGCATCAGCTTTATATTTTATTTTGTCTATATGAAAAAATGGCCGAAGGCGGTTGCAGTAATTGCAGTAATACTGCTTATGACACAGAGTCTGGGAGTTATGGGTCTTTACCTGCTTGGCTTCTTTGATCTGGTGTTCGGCCTCAAAGGAAGAGTGAGGGGCAGATAATGGAAAACTTTGAACTTGAAAGGTTAATATGCAAATATGCAGGAATGCCTGTATGCACTGTTAACGGAAGCGGCAAGGTTACGGCAGCCAGCAGTGATATAGGTGAGGTTTTTGTATACGACAAGCAGGAGGGCGCTGACATATTCACTATTGCAGGCATCAAATATTCTGCAATACTTGACAGCGCAGACAGCGGCGAAACCCTGCAGCTTAACCGCAACGACAAGATTTTCAGGCTGGTGGTGCGCAGACTCTGCGACGGTGAAACACCTGACCTTGCGATATATTTTAAGGATATTACCAACTACGAAAATCTCAAGGCCATATACAACAATGAGAGAGCCTGCATAGGCATCATACACGTAGACAATTACGATGAACTTCAGAATGTTACTCCGGCTGAGGACAAATTGAGACTCGATACCGATATAGACAAATGCATCAGACAGTGGGGCACCAAAATAGACGCCTCAATAACCAGATACAAGCCCGATATGTTTTTCTGTGTGTTTGAATACAAATATTATGAATTTATCAAAAGAGATAAATTCTCGGTACTTGACAAAATCAGAGAAATCGAAACAGAAGCGGATTTTCCGGTTACTCTCAGTATAGGCATCGGCATAGGCGGCAGGAACTATCCGCAAAACGACACCTTTGCGCAGGAGGCTGTTGATCTGGCGCTGGGCAGAGGAGGCGATCAGGCCGTTATCAAAAAAGGTCAGAAGCTTGAATACTACGGCGGAGTTATGAAGGCAGTCGAAAAAAGCAACAAGGGCAAATCCCGAATCATATATTACGGATTTAAGCTGCTTGTGGAGCAGGCATCGAATGTGCTGATTATGGGACACAGGTTTCCGGACATGGATGCCTTTGGCTCGGCTCTTGGGATACACAGACTGGCAAAGGACATCAAAAAAGAAGTATATATCGTCATAAACGAATACAACGACACGCTTGCGGAAGTGTTTGAACAGGCAAAGGAAACCGAACAGTACCGGTTTATAACATCAGAAAAAGCGCTTAACCTGCTTGACGACGATTCACTTGTGGTGCTGCTTGACACTCACAGGGCAGTGCTTGCAGAGTGTCCGGGTCTTGTGGATATGTGCGAGCGCCTCGTTATAATTGACCATCACAGGCGTTCTGAGGATGCCATAGACAATGCCACTCTTGCATATATGGAGCCTTATGCTTCATCTACAAGCGAGCTGGTTACGGAGATGCTCCAGTATGCCGGAGCCAAAAAAACAATATCAAAGCTTGAGGCGGAGGCGCTGCTTGGCGGCATGACAATAGACACCAACAGATTTGCGGTGCAGACAGGCGTGCGTACATTTGAGGCAGCCTCATGGCTGCGGAGAGCGGGAGCAGATACAACGGAAGTCAAGCGCTTTTTCAGAATGGACACAGAAACCTTCAAAATCAGAGCAAGAGGCATAGCCGATGCGCATTTTGAAAACAACATAGCGTTTTCAATCACAAGGCAGCCTCATACCGATTCTCAGATTATAAATGCGCAGGTTGCAGATGAGCTGCTTACAATCAAAGAGATTAAAGCAAGCTTTGTTGCGGGAGTTGACATTACGGGTCAGACGGTTATCTCGGCAAGGTCGCTTGGCGAGGTCAATGTTCAGACCATAATGGAAAGACTTGGCGGCGGAGGACATCTGACTACGGCAGGCGCGCAGGTTTCGGCAAGCCCGGAAGAAGCGATACAGCAGATAAAAGAAATATTAGCGGAGGAATAGATTATGAAAGTTATATTATTACAGGATGTTAAAGGAAGCGGCAAAGCAGGAGATGTAGTGAAGGTAAGCGACGGCTACGCAAGAAACCTCCTTATACCCAAAGGCTTTGCAATCGAGGCAAACGACAAAAACATGAAAGCCCTCAAAAAGAAAAAAGCCGAGGAGGAGGCGCAGTATCAGGCTGACAGAGCTGCAGCCTTAGAGCTCAAGGCTCAGATAGAAGCCGGAGAATTTGTCATAAAGACAAAGGGCGGCGAAAACGGCAAGCTGTTTGGCTCCATCACATCAGCCGATATAGCGGAGGCTGTTAAACAGCAGTCGGGAGCTGACATAGACAAGAAAAAAATCCAGCTCGACTCACCTATCAAGCAGGTTGGAGATTTTGAAGTGCCGGTTAAGCTTTTCCACGAGGTAAGCGCAGTGCTCAAAATAAAAACGGTAGCGGAATAGAGGAAATGCAATGTCGATGAGAGTACCCCCTCACAATGAGGATGCGGAGCGCAGTGTTCTGGGTGCGGCGATGATAAGCCATGAGGCTATGATGAATGCCGTTGAAATGCTCAGGCCTGAGGATTTTTACAACAGAATAAACAAAGAAATATACGAGGCAATTGAGGAACTCTACAAAAAAAACAGCCCTGTTGATACAATCACCGTTTCAGAGGAGCTCAAACGGAGAGGCTCCCTCGAAATGGCAGGAGGCAGAGGCTATGTAAGCGAGCTTACAATCAGCGTGCCCTCTGCCGCAAATGCAGGAGAATATGCCAGGATAATTGCCGAAAAATCATCACTTCGCCGCCTTATAGACGTGTCTGCGGATATTACGGACAAGGGCTATGATGACAGTATAGACGTGGACGAGATACTCGACTATGCTGAGAGAAGCGTGCTTGAAATCGGGCAAAAACGTCAGGTTCGGGATTTTACTCCGATAGAAGAGGTGCTGAGAAGAAACGTTGACAAAATCAGCGAGCTTGCGGCAAACGAAGGCAAAATCACAGGCCTGACAACAGGATTTCTTGATATAGACGAAATGCTTTCGGGACTTCAGAAATCAGACATGATAATAGTTGCGGCAAGACCCTCAATGGGTAAGACGGCATTTGCCATCAATATCGCTCAGAATGCCGCTGTCAAAGGCGGAGCATCGGTTCTCATATTCAGCCTTGAAATGTCCAAGGAGCAGCTCGGAGAGAGAATACTTGCAGTTGAATCGCGGACAGAGCTTGGCAAAATCAAAACAGGCGCACTTGAACAAAAGGACTGGGACCGGGTCGGAATAGCAATAGACACACTGTCAAAGGCCAGCATAGTAATAGATGATACGCCGGGAATTTCAGTGATGGAAATGAAAAACAAATGCCGAAGACTCAAAGCCGAAAAAGGCCTCGACCTCATAGTCATAGACTATCTGCAGCTTATGGAATACAAAGGCAAGTCGGATAACCGTCAGCAGGAAATATCGGCTCTGTCAAGAATGATCAAACAGCTGGCAAGAGAAATGGACTGTCCCGTAATCGTCCTTTCGCAGCTTTCAAGAGGCGTGGAATCGCGTACCGACAAACACCCGATGATGTCAGACCTGAGAGAATCAGGTTCAATAGAGCAGGATGCGGATATAGTAATGATGCTCTACAGAGACGACTATTACAATAAAGATTCAGAGAAATACAACATATGCGAAATAATCATCGCAAAGCACAGAAACGGCGCCACAGGCACCGTAGAGCTGACGTGGCAGCCTCAGTTCACCAAATTCAGTGACAAGGCCAGAAGCGGAGGAAATTATGAATAAAATATTAGATGAAATGATGGTTTGTGAAGTTCTTGAAGCCTATCCTCAGCTTGAGGAGGTGCTTGCGGCAAACGGACTTGCCTGCGCAGGCTGTCCGGCATCGGGCAATGAGACGCTCAGAGAGGCGGCTGCAAGCCACAGTATTGATTTTGACAAACTGGCGGCGGAAATAAAAAAGACACTGGAGTAAATGGTATGGCTTTTTTCATAAAGCAGGATGAAAACTGGTATCTCAAGGATACCGGCATAGAAAACATCTTTATAAATGAATATATGACGCAGGCTCCGGGAGATTATGTCAAGATATATATTCTTGCGCTCATGTATGCCAAAATGGGAACAGACATATCAAACGAAGCTATAGCCAGAGCTGTCGGAGTTGAAGAGGAGGATGTGCTCAAGGCATGGAACTACTGGGAGAGTCAGGGCGCTGTAATCAAACACAAAAAAGAAGGCGCAGGCAGATTCAGCTATGATGTTGAGTTTGTTTCCCTCAAAACAGCTTCAAAGACCGGCGGTGCGGCGCTTGTGTCCGAAACAAAAGTAAGCCCTCTTGAAGACGAGGAGCTCAAAGGTCTGTATATGCTCATAGAGCAGATAGTTGCAAGAACCCTGAACGGCACAGAGATAAAGGCAATAGAGGAATGGCTGTCTGAGCTTGATACAGACCCGGAGGTTGTTCTCTACGCATATAACTACTGCAAAAACAAAGGCAAGGACAATTACAGATATGTGGGAGCCGTAGTCAAAAACTGGGCGGAAGAAGGTCTCAAGACAGCAGAGCAGGTCGAAAAGCATCTGGCGCAGAGCGATGAGAGAAACTATCTTTACAGGAGAGTTTTCAAGGCTATGGGCTTTGACCGCAACTGGACCGAAAAAGAGCAGATGCTTATGGATTCATGGTTTGACGATATGGAGTTTTCGATAGACCGGGTGCTTGATGCCTGCGGCAGGAGCAGCGGCATTTCAAACCCTAATCTGAACTATGTCAACAAGGTTCTTCAGAACTGGCACGAGCAGGCGGGCGAGCTTGAAGGGACTCCTGCGGAGGGCGCCGGCAAAAAAATATCAATGAGCCGCGTGCTCAAATATTACGAACACATCAAAACAAAAGAAGAAAAAGAGGCCGAAGCAAGACGGCGTGAGATATACAAAAAAATACCGAGAATCAGACAGATTGAGCAGGAGCTCAAAAACTGCAGTATGTCAATCTCAAAGGCAATGGTGGGACTTGGCAGCAGCGATAAGGACAAAGAGATACACAGGTTGAGAGAGGAAGCAGAAAACCTGACGGCAGAAAAAGCGTTTCTGCTTACGGATAACAATTACAGACATGACTATATGGATGTAAAATATAAATGTGATTTGTGCAAGGACACAGGTATAACCGAAACAGGCGAAAGATGCCGGTGTTTTTCACAGAGAATGAAAGAGGCTGTTGAATGGCAAAATCACCGGAAGTAAAAAGCGAAAAAAAACTTAATAAAAAGCCATGTGACAATACAAAGATAACACGAATTAAAAAACTGTTCCATAAGATTGCAGACAGGTTTGCGGTTTCCACTCCGGGAGGAGTATCGGAAGCTATGGCAAAGGTGCAGGACAAGACTGACTACTGGATAGAGCTTGTCGGAGATCAGGCTGCAAAAGATATTGCGTGGTTCAAAAAACTGATACGCATCACATTCAGAATAATAGGCAAATGGGTTTCGGTGTCAAGACCCGGCGGGCTCTCAGGAGTTGCGGCAGCGGCAGTAAACCGATATGATTTTGTAATGAACGTGCTTGCCGACAATATTGTATTTCAGTCAGTCAGGCTCTGGAAAGCCTTTAACAGGCTGTGTGTGCGTATATGGAAAAGCAGGATACTGTGCCTCAAATATTTCACAGTAACAGTTATTCTGACCATGTGCACAATTGCGGTATTCAATCATGTTACAGGCTATGAGTATTCCTACAACGGCAGAGCCTTGGGTCTTGTTAAAAATCAGGAGGATGCGCTCAAGGTGCTTGATATCGCATCCAAAGGGCTTACCAGCGAATACGGCGTTGATGTGCAGATAGATCCTAAGGAGGATATAACTTTCAGGAGAGTTGTGATTGTAGACAGAACTGTTGACAATATGGATGAGGTTCTGAGGAAATTCACATATATGCAGGACACCAAGGCAACGGCATATGCAATCTATGTTGACGGCAAAAGAACCGTTATAGTGGACAGCGGGCAGACTGCAAAGGAAATCCTGCAAAGCCTCAAAGACAAATATGTGGATCCCGAAAAAGCGGACACCTATGACAGAATATACTACGGACAGAAAATAAAGATAAAACAGATAGATACAACTCTGGGCAGACTGATGAACAGAGAAAACGCCGTTGAGATACTCGACAGGGGCGAAAGTCAGGTCAGGTATACTGTTCAGCTTGGAGATACGGTTAAATCCATAACCGACAGCTTCGCAATGAAGGAAAGCCTTTTCTATGAGCTTAATCCGGATATAGACAAAAATGACGGAGCTCTTGAAGAAGGCTCAAAGGTTGCGGTGGTGTACAAGACTACTAAAGTCACTGTTGTAACCGAAAAAACCGTAACCTATGACAAAAGGATCAAATACAAAGTCAAAAAGGTAAAGAGCAAAAAACTGTACAAGGGCGTCACCAAGGTTAAGACCAAGGGCAAATACGGCAAAAAAGAAATAACCGCTGTGGTGACAAAAGAAAACGGTGAAGAAATCAGCAGAGAGATTCTCGAAGAAAAAACCATCAAAAAAGCTGTTACCAAGGTGGTGCTTGTCGGCACCAAGAAGCGTCCCGCTACGGTAGGCTCAGGCGACCTTATAAATCCTTGTCCGGCAGGCTATCAGTCATCGGGCTTCGGATACAGATGGGGCAGACTGCACAGAGGTGTTGACCTTGCCTGTGCTGCAGGAAACGACATTTATGCCGCAGACGGAGGAACTGTAATTACAGCGGCATTTAACTACAGCTACGGCTACTATATCAAAATAGACCACAAAAACGGTATGGTGACAACATATGCTCACTGCAGCCGACTGCTTGTATCGGAGGGTGACAAGGTATACAAAGGCGAGAACATAGCTCTTGTCGGGAACACAGGAAATTCCACGGGGGCGCACTGTCACTTTGAAGTTGAGGTTGACGGCTCGCTTAAAAACCCTCGAAATTATTTCTAAACTGAAACATATGTGGATATGCCGGTAAAAATCGGCGTATCCGCTTTATTTTTTGCACAAAAACAAAGATTTTGTATACAAAAACCTAAAAAATATGTAAAAGAGGAAATAAGTAGAAAAATATGTTGACAATGGCACGAGATGCGGTATAATTAATTCAAGGATATGCATAACCTTGAATTCTAAAGAAAGGAACAGATTCAAATGGCAGAAACAAACAATAATGAAGTAACCTTTGAAATCACAGAGCATATAGGTGTGATTGCGGAGCATCCTACAGGGTGGACAAAGGAATTAAACAGAGTAGACTGGAACAAAAAAGGCAACCCTAAGTATGACATAAGAGACTGGGACGAGGAACACCTGCGTATGTCAAGAGGAATTACTCTGCATGAGGACGAGGCCAGAAGGCTCTGCGACCTGCTGAAGGACAAACTGTACAGTTAGGTAAGGCAAAAAGGAAGCTGTACATCTGAGGTGTGCAGCTTCCGTAACAGCATTATGATTTTTTGTCGAAAAGAAAACTTATGGAATAAAGACCGGCAAGCCCCACGACAGCAAATATTACTCTGCTGACAACCTCAAGATCGGGACCGAATATCGATGATACGACATCATAGCCGAAAAAGCCTATAAATCCCCAGTTTAATGCCCCGATTATAACGAGTATCAGTATTATCTTTTTCAAAAGTCATCACTCCTTTCAGAATACTATTCTGTCCAAAAGCGGGAGGAATATGTTATAATGGTTTTACCATTTGTAAAGCAGC
>CAVDMD010000027.1:0-20725 GCA_963609975.1 bacterium
TACAAAGGAGGTTATGGACAATGGCGAAAAACAAAGAACTCGACATTCCGCTTCCGTCACTAGATGAGTTGTTCAGTACTCAGGAGCAACGAGAAGACAATAGCAGAGAAAAAATAATAGACATTGAAATTGATAAAATAAGTGACTTTCCGAATCACCCATTCCATGTGAATGTTGATAACGAAATGGAACATCTTGTGGAAAGCATAAAACAAAATGGAGTCTTAGTTCCGGCACTTGTAAGACCTGATAAAAACAAAGAAGGCTTTTACGAGATGATTGCAGGACACAGAAGAAGACTTGCAAGCAGTCTTGCAGAAATGAATACATTACCGTGTATTATAAGAAATTTGACTGATGATGAAGCTGTAATTATTATGGTTGATAGTAATTTGCAGCGTGAAAATCTTTTACCTAGTGAAAAGGGTTTTGCGTATAAGATGAAACTTGAAGCAATGAAAAGACAGGGTAAACGTACAGATTTAACTTCTGTGCAAGTTGCACAGAAGTTAAAAGGTAAAACATCAAGGGAAGTTCTTGCAGAAGAAGTTGGCGATAGTCAAGATAAGGTTCGTAGATATATTCGTTTGACATATCTTATCCCTGAACTGTTGCAGCTCGTTGATGATGGAAGAATGAAAATGACGCCGGCAGTGGAAGTATCATACATACCGGAGAATTTACAAAAGATGTTGTTTGAAGCGATACAGTCAGAAGATTGTACTCCGTCTCACGACCAGACTAGGCGTATGAGGAGTATGCTTGCAGAAGATAAGCTTACAGGTGAGGTAATCCTTGCAATTATGCGTGAGCAGAAGCCTAACCAGAAAGAAAAAATAACACTTCAAAGTGAACGTGTAAAAAAATATCTGCCAAAGGATTTGCCTATGCAAAAGCGTGAGGAGTATATCGTCGATGCCTTGAGGTATTATGCCAAGGCAAGGCAGCGTCAAAATGATGCAAGATAGATAATATATAAACATATAGCCCTCCTTGTAGCCTTCCGAAAAGATAATATATATTTTTCTTTCGGTAGGCTTTTTTAATATATATTGCACATTTTCTTTACTCCTGATTTTTGATATAATCAGGAGTAAGGGGAGGTGCAAAATGCAGAAAATATTAAGCGTAATATTAAGCCTTATAGTCTGTATGGCAATGCTTCCGGGACAGGCTTTTGCAGACGATGTTGTATCAGATGGCAGTGATACAGCCGCATCGGTGGATATTTCAGCTGTGAAGCTGTCGCTTTCAGTATCAGCATCTGCAACAAAGGTTAAGCTGAGCTGGAACAAAGCCGATGGTGTTTCCGGAGCTGCAATCTACAGAGCTGCGAAAAAAGACGGCAGCTATAAAAAGATTGGTGAAACCGAGAAAAATTCATATACTGACAAAGGACTTAAATTCAAAAAGACATACTACTACAAAATAAGGGCATACAAAGTCTCTGACAGCAGCAGAGAATACGGAGCATATTCAGACATAAAGAGTGCAAAGACAAGGCTTGCCAAGACAAAAATCACAGAGATAAAGCCGGAGATAGAATACCTGACAACAGGTGAATCATTCACCAACGGATATTTCAAGCTGAAGTGGAACAAGGTTGACGGAGCTTCCGGCTATCAGGTAGCGGTAAAACTTCGCAGCGAAACCAAGTGGAGAACAAAGTACAAGGATACAGGCAAGTATCATTTCTGCTACAAAAACGGCAAGAACTACAAGAAGTATGACTGCTTTACAAAGACAAACTCAATGAGAGTGCTGTGTCAGCTTCACGGCAAATGGGACTATAAAGTGAGAGCATACAGACTTGTAGACGGCAAAAGGGTATATGGTCCGTGGTCAGACAAGGCATATAGGAAGCTGTGGACTAATGCAGAACTAAAAAAGGGTGTTGAGGATTACTGTTATGATAAAATGAAATGGGAGTTTAGAGATTATCACATTACTCCAAGCTATGAGGATGTATATGGGAAACCAATAAATCCGTGGGATGGATATGTTTCTTGGGGAGTAATGTGGCCTGTTGAAATCTGCCGCTATGATGATATTGACAGAGTGGCAAAGGAAATGATGAAAAAGAAAATCAGGGAAGAAAAGAAATGGGGATACACAGAGGAGGAACTTATAGGAGATGAGTTTTGTGTATATATAGAAGACAGCGGAGAAAACTGGGTGAAACTGTACATAATGTCACCGGGTATTTAAAGCTTTTAAATAGGATTAAAAACAATTAATGGATTAATCAGAGGATGCAGGATAATGCATTCTCTTTTTAATATATGCAAGGCAGAGTAATCTGTCTTTTTTTATACTTAAATTCATTTGAGAAATACAGACAGAAAGGAGAGAAACGATGAATTTATTAAGAAGAGCAGGAGCAGTGCTGATGGTGTGCATTATGATTGTCACACTGTTTCCTGCAAGTGCTTTTGCAGCGCTTAATTCAAACAGGTCAGCAAGATATGATGACGGCGGCATACTGAGAGACGCCTATGGGAGGACATATCAGTACAGTCAGCAGTTTCATATTCAGGTCTACCAGTATCGAAATGACGGGACACATCAGAAGATTGTTCTAAATAATGAAAATCAGACGCCCAGACATTCGATGGTAATAAAGCAGGGAGGAAAGGCATACAGGGGATACTGTATAGAGCACGGAGTGTATTCCTCTGACCAGAATACTATGACAGGTATGACGGGAAAGGGTCAGATTCCTTTTTACACAGGTCTTTCAGATTCACAGCAGGATAACATAAAAGCGACACTGCTGTATGGCTGGAGCAGCGGCAAGGATATCTATGATACCAAAGACACGCTGTTTACAAAGTCAAAGTACTACAAAAAAAGCAGGAAGTATAATAACGATGACTGGTATATAGCAACGCAGATGCTTGTATGGGAGATACAGCAGAAATACAGAACCTCTGATATGGATTACAACAAGGTTTCTGACAGTAATCCTGTCCATAAGTATCTTTCATACTACCCGTCAGGAAAGCCTGTAAGCATATACCACTACAAGCAGCCTTTAAAGGGACACGGAGCAGAGGATATATATATGTATATGGCTTCCTGCGTAAAGAATCACGAAAAGATTGCAACACCGTTTAAAGCAAAAAGCATAAAAAATGTACATACAATAGAGCTTGTGCAGGAAACAGATTCGGCGGGAAATCCTACAAATGTATGGTCGGCAACGATTAAGGATGACGGCAAGTATCCTATGAGCAAATCAAAGCTTGAAAATACTTTCAGAACTCTTGACGTTACAAAGGGCAAGGGTAAAAACAAGATTGACATAAAGGCTGTATCAAGCAAGGGTAAGCCTGCATATAAGGTGACGTGGACAGGAAAAAATGCAAGCGATGAGCCTGACAGTAAAGAAATATATACCGTAAGGCGTCTTATGACAACCTCAAAGGAATATAAAGAGGATAATCCTCTAATCTTCTGGAAGTGCAATCAGGGAAGCGGGGCATTCCTTGACCACGCACAGACAATAGTTACAGGCGCTACAGACCCTGTGCATTTTTATTTTAAACTTAAGGCAGTAAGCACTCCGCCGCCTCCACCACCAACCAACGAGAGGGAGAACCCGGAATACTTCCCTGAGATTGAAATCCCGATACAGAAAGAGGACCTTAATCCGGGATGGGACGGAGATGTTCATACAGGAATGGGCAATGCCTCACTTGGCGCAACCTATGTACTGTATAAAGACGGTAAGGAGATTGACAGAATAACACTTGACGATTACGGAAGTGAAGAAGTATTCACGGATCAGCCGTGGGAATCAGAAGATGACATTACAATGACAGAGTCAGGCTCTTACACACACGTTACCGATGAGGGAGAACACTGCACTGTTGCTCCTACGGTTACAGACTGGGACGGTGAAGTAACATATACCGTAAAGGAAATAAGGCCTGATGGCAGATTTATTGAGCCTGATACAGGGCAGAGAACATATAAGGTGAAATATAACTGTCATACTGAAAACTCTCAGGGATGCACGTCAGACCCGGAAAACTGGTCTGAAAATGAATATACGATTACAGGAACGCCTGAGTTTGAAGAAGGGACAGTAACAGGCACTCTGGAAGAAGTATCAGATGAGGACCCTCTGCACTTTACACTAGAATACGGAACATTCATCAATGACTGCTACAGAGGAAAAATAACCTTAACGAAGTCATTAGAAGATGAAAACGTATTTGATGACAAGCCGACAGCAGGAGGCAAGACTAAATCCACAAAGTCACTCTGGAAGCTTTACCTTAAAAACGGATATGAAGATACCAAGTATATACGCTTCAACAGAGAGGCAGACCTTGCCGATGGTACTGCCGTATATCGTGCAACCAGAGATACAAGCGGCAAAGACAACTCAACAGAGGAGATGAAGATTGGCTCTAACGGAAGCCTGCTCATACTTGATGTTCCATACGGTGAGTACTATATGGAGGAGACAGCAGCTGATGATACTTCATTCGTACTTGAGAAATTCACAGTCGTTATAGATGAGCACAGCGGAGCTTACTCCATAGATGAGCGTTATGATAACCGATATGATTATGATATAAGAGATAAGAAAAAAGAGAATAAAATAAAGGTTGTCAAAACAGATGCCGAAACAGGAAAGACCGTTTCTGCTTTGGCAGGAGCTAAATTCCGCATAAGGTATATGGGAAATCAGCTTCTTGCTGACCCTAAAACTTCAAAGAATTATGGAAAACTTATTCCTAATGCGGCATCAATTACAGACAAAACAGGATACAATGATGTATTTGTGGCCGATGAAAACGGAGAGATAACCGTACCGTATCAGCTTAAATTCGGCATATATCGCCTTGAGGAATTTACAGTGCCTGACGGATACTTTGTAGGCAGATACGATAAAGACGGCAATGCCTCAAATGCGGACTACGGCACCAGAGGCGAATACGGCAAAGATGATGACGGAAAAGCAGGGAACGGAATGGACTGGGGAGACCCGGCGCTTGACGATTCTGTTCTTATTCCGATTTATGATGAAAAAGGAAATCACGTTGAATTTAAAGAGAAACGTGATGTATTCAATTACTACACATTTGTAGTGGAGAAACAGGAGCAGCACGAAGATGGAAACTTCGGGCAGATGGTAGACTACAAAGGAAATATCACCGCTGCCGATTCAAATTATGACGGAGAGAAATTCCATTATATAATCTATTACAAGACGGTTCCTATGCCTAACAATCAGGTCAAAGGTAAGATAGAGATAGAAAAAAAGGGAGAAGTTCTGACAGGCTGGGAGAAGATACTTAAAAACGGAAAAGAGGTATTAGTTCCTGTATATGAGTCGTGGAAGCTTCTTGCAGGCGCAACATTTGGCATATTTGCAGAAGAAGATGTGCTGCTGCAGGACGGAAATGACGGCCAGGTGATTTATGATGCCGCCACCGATGAGCTTGTAACAATTCCGACAGATAAAAAGACTCAGGAAGATTCCATTGAGGAAGTGATAACAGACCTTATGGGTAAAAACCACAGCGCTGCTATATACTCGACAGGAAGCTTTAAACACAGCAGCGGTGCGAAGCTCTGGTATATGCTTGAGAGAGCAGCCTCGGAGAAAAACATCAAGAGAACAATGTATGTATCACCGGAGCAGAAAGATACCACATATTCGTATGTGTACGAAACAGAAGATGATGATTACACATACAGATACGATATTGATGTGAAGCTTACATACAAGGCAGGCGGTGATAATCTTACCGAGCTTAATGTAATAAAGACTACAATTCCAAAGACAGGCGGACTTCCGATAATCGGAGAGGATAAGACCCTTGTAAATGAGCTTGGGGATATTGTATATGACGAAAACGGAGAGCCTGCTTATGAAGCTGACGGAGAAACCCTGAAAAGAGAAAATGCAGGAAGCCCTATTCTTGATGATGAGGGAAACCCGGTAACAGAAAGAAGAGGACTTACACTGCCTAAGCAGTATTTAGGCAAAGACAATGACGGCAACTGGATCGAAACAGCATTGCAGTCATATGGCGGAGAGACAGGCTCCAGGATCAATCACGCATACCATACATATATCTTTGCCACAGACGGTAAGACCGAAGAAGACTGGAACGGCAATCTGACAGACTTCACAACTGGCTGCAAACAGAGGTATGAGGTGACAGATTATACGGCAGCGCCTGTAAAGGCGGAGGAAATTACAATACCTGATGCCGAAAAGCCTGATGAAAAGGTGCTTAATGTACAGATTCCTGAGGGTTATACATACAGCGGAGCAGTAGAGGAAGGAGCTCTCCTTATAGCGGCTAAAGGTGAGGAATATATTATCAGAGTAATAAACCCTGACAATGAATCGGATATGCTCTGGAAGCCTTGTGATAAAGACGGAAAGCTTATTCCGGAATACATTATCGAAGATGGCTGGAGTGAAGTTCCGTTTTCAGGAACAGCGGGAGAAGATATTCATTACGTTATAGAGAAGAAAGAAGATCCTGCCGCATCAGGAAACTTCATTTACAAGGTTCTTCTTAAAGATGGCAGCTTCATTTCCTGCGATGAAAACGGAGATTTCGAGGCTGCGCTTGTAGAGCTTTATGAAGTGTCCTACAGACAGGAGGCAGGAGATACAAGAGGTTTTGGCTTTACATTTGACGGATTTGAGCTTTTCAGTACGGCAGATAATGAGGCTAAAACTGCTGTAACAGAGATTACAGGACAGATTAAACCACCTGTAATTGATACAGGAATAGGATATACCTATACGACAGATAAAAACAAAACCACATTTACTGCAACAGAGCCTCAGGCTCCTTTATATTTCAAATCAAGAGACGGCATAAAAACCGAGATGTACTATTTCGGCAAGCAGCTTAAGGCACTGCTTACAGTCCCTGCATCGGCAGTAGATGCAGGATATGAGAATACAGTACCAACACTTAAGTTTGAAAATGTTGACGGTGAGGGCGGAAAAGAGGAAACTGTCCTTGACTGGTTTAAGGATTTATCCTTTGACAATCCTGATGTTTCATTTAAACCATACAGCGGAATAACCGTAAACGCACATTACAATTCCGGTGACAAGAAAAGTGATGTGTATTATACAATTGAAATCCTCTCGGATAAAGGGGAAAATGCACCGCTTAGCATAACATATTCAGATGGATATACGGCAAAGCTTTACTGTGCGACTGCCGCATCAGGAAACGGTATCGGTGTTATGGAGCTTTCAAGCGTATATAAGACCAACAGAAGCCCAATGTCACAGCTTGTAGATATCATAACCACAGATGAAAACGGAAAAGCTGTATCAAAAGAGCTGCCTCTTGGCAGATATATAGTAAGAGAGCTTTCTGCCCCGGCAGGATATGTTACAAGTGACAGGGATTACAGAGTTGAGCTTAAATACAAGGACCAGAACACACCTCTGGTATGGAAGAAAATCGCAGCTAAAAATGAAGCTGTAACTGTTGAAATAGACTTAAAGAAAGTCTTTGAAACCGCCTATGACTCTGGAATATATAAAGAGGAGGGCGGCGCAGTATTCGGCCTTTATGCAGGAGAGACAATATCGGCATCAGACGGAATATTTGACAGGCTTTTTAAGTCGGTTCACAAAGGGGATCTAATAGATGTAATTGAAGTCGGAGATGATGGAAAAGTGTTATCTTCCGTTAAACTTCCGGCAGGTGAGTATTACATACAGGAAATCAGCACCAGAGGCGGATATATACTTAACGATATGCCTTTCTATTTTCAGGTTTCCGAAACTGACAGCGACCTTTCATCACCGCTTGAATTTAAGTATTCCGGAGACGGAATATCAGGAAAAGCTGTGATGGATTCATACGGTACAGCTGTAGTAAGCATTGCAGTGCAGGAAAGATATCCGATGCCTGCTTTAAAGGTTGACGGAAAAGAATATCTGCTGTCTGAAAGCAGTGAAGAAGACGGAGTAAAGATAAGCAAGTCAGAAGATGCTGCGGAAATCAAGGTTGCTGTTAAAGATGGAGAAAGCAGAAACATACTGCTTCCAAACGGTAAAAGCCTGAAGATTGCTGTTACAGGTAATCTTTATGATTATACGCTTGACGGAGCAGAGGGACATTATGCACCTAAGGCCGTGTACACAGGCTATTACGGCAGAATGCAGAGAGCGTTTACACCTGAGTGGGATAAGATATATCCGTATACTTCGGCAAAGGCAACAGCAGAAGAAGCAGCTGACCGTACCCTTATATCGGCTCCGGCAGGATATACTGCCGGCGGTGAGCTGAAAGCAGGAGATAATGTTATTGCAGCAGCAGGGGAAAAGAACAAGGCATATATGATAAGAGTGATAAATCCTGACAATGCATCGGATATGCTCTGGAAGTCTTGCGATAAAGACGGAAATATACTGCCTGAATATCTTCCGGAAACGGAGACTCTCATATTTAAGTCGGCAGGATCAAAACAGGCTGTAATCGAGATGACTGTTACACATACCCCAAAGACTGTACAGAGAGTTATAGAGCAAGGTACAGACCTTGATAATGACGGCAAATATGATAAAGAGGGCGAGAAAGCTCCGGTAACAGTAACAGAGGGAGTGCTTACAGCAGAGGGCAAACAGTATTATGAACACGAAGCGAAGTTTAAAGTTCTCGACGCTGCTTCCAAAGACAGCACCCTTTCAGGTAAAGTTAGTATCAACGGTAAAGAGGTTACAGCTGATGATACTGTAGAAATTACAGGCGGTGATAAGGCAGAAGTGTCCGACAAATACGGAGCAGCATTCACAGTACTTCTTGAAAACAGCGGCAGGGTAAAAATGAGTGCTTTCGGATATCTGCACGAAGCTGTTGATGATGAAACACATTACTGCTCGGCAGGAGTGTATGAAGGTAATGAGCTTATGCCTTTAGACTGTGATTTTGCTAAATCGGTTACACTTGCAAGGCAGGACACATCTGCACGAACCATACAGATTAAAGTTAACTCATTTGACAATGTAAATGCAGGTGAGATTGAAAATGATAAGGACAAACCTGAAATTCCCGATACTCCTCCTGTTACACCAGTGACACCAGAAAAACCCTCAATTAAAACATCTGCAAGAGATTTGGAAACAGGTATTAATGTTTCAAAAGCGGATAGTAATGTAACGATAATTGATACTGTATCATATACAAATCTTATTGTAGGTAAAGAATATCTGCTAAAAGGTATTCTTATGGATAAAGCGTCACAGAAACCTATTAAAGATGCAGCAGGCAAGGAAGTTACAGCTGAGAAGAAATTTGTTCCATCTGCTTCATCAGGAACAGTAGATATAAAATTTGTACTGGATGGTTCTGATTTAGGGAACAGAGTTGTAGTCGTATTTGAAAGACTGTACAGTGACAATAAGGAAGTTGCAGTTCATACAGATATTAATGATAAAGAACAGAGTGTATATTTTCCTAAGTTACATACTACAGCGATAGACAGCAAAACAAAGGGGCATATATCATTAGCGGCTAAGAATATGGCGATAACTGATGTTGTAAGTTATTATAATCTGCCTAAAGGAAAATACACTGTAAAGGGAGTTCTGATGGATAAGGGCACCGGTAAGATTGTGAAAGAAGCGGGCAAGGAGATAACCGCAGAAAAAACTTTTATCGTTGAAGACGGGAAGTCTAATGGCACTTTAGAAATGGAATTCTCTTTTGATGGAAGTGCTTTTGCAGGGAGAACAATAGTTGTTTTTGAAAGGTTATATAGAGATGATAAGGAAGTAGCAGCTCATACAGATATTAGTGATAAAAACCAGAGCATATATATTCCTAAGGTTAAAACAACAGCAGCGTATGGCCATACAGGCGAAATTACTGATATTGTATCATACAGTAATCTGATACGCGGAAAGACATATAAGGTTATGGGGGTTTTGATAGATCCGAAAACCGGAAAGCCTGTAAAAAGCGCGGACGGGCAAGAAATAACCGCAGTAAAGAAGTTTGTGGCGGAAAAAGAAGCAGGTACAGTATCTGTTGTGTTTCATTTTGATGAAAAAGACTTGGCAGGGAAAACGGTAGTTGTATTTGAAACGCTTATGCTTGAAGATGAGATTATAGCAGAGCATAAGGACATAAATGATAAAAAGCAGACTGTTAAGATAAAAAAACCAATTGATGGACCGAAGACTGGTGATGAAACAGGACTTATGAAATACCTTATACTCTTTATAATATCTGCTATAGGGTTTGTCATTGCAGGTTATATGATGAGCAGGAAAAAGAGAATTAAGAACTAAATTAGAATAGCAAGGGGGCTGTGAGAGTGTTCATAGCACCCCTTGAAATTATGGAGTACATATGGAACGAAAAAATAAAATAAAAGTATTGAATAAACTAATTGATGCAGGTTTCAATAACAATAAGAGTATTGAAAATCTGACAATGGAGCAGAGCCTTAAAATAAGCAACATTACCCTTGCAGAATTAAAATATATTGTTGGCATTCAGAAAGCTATAAAAAACGGATGCTTTGTGGAATATCTGGCCGAAGATGAGGAGACAGGCTGTGAGTAAGATAAAATATATCAATGAGATTTACAAGGAAGTCTGTAAAATGGTTTCAGAGGACTCTGAGATATGGAAAGACTTTTTAAGATCCGCAGGCAGAAATTATAAGTTGCGGTTTGATGAACAGATTCTCATATATGCACAAAGACCTGATGCAACAGCAGTTTTGACAATAGAAGATTGGAACAGGTTGTTTCACAGATGGGTGAATAAGGGCGCAAAAGGAATTGCTGTATATGATAATGCCGGAGGTGAGAACCAGAAATTAAGACATTACTTTGATATTTCTGATACGCATACCGGAAGGAATGCTATAAATGTTCCGCTTTGGGACTATAGTAATGAATATGAAGAAGCTGTTATCGAAACCCTTGAGGCATCATTCGGCGAATTAAAGCGGAACAATAATATCATAACAGCGGTGATTTCTGCGGCAGAAAACGCAGCAAAAGACAATATAACAGACTACTATGATTTCATAGTCAAGGTGAAGAGAGGAAGCGGTCTTGAAACCTTTGATGATGATGAACTTAATACTTTTGTCGAAAACATTACATCAGCAAGTACCGCATATATGGTATTGCATAGGCTGGGGATATATAGTGATACTCTTTTGGAGGAAAAAGCATTAGATGGCATTATTAAATTTAACAATAAGGAAACACTCCATACAATAGGCTATGCAGTAAGTGATATTTCGCAAATGATGCTTACAGAGATAGGCAAAACGATAAGAGCCTTGCAGCGTCAAAATGAAAAAAATGCAAATCGCACATTTGCAGATATAAGTCAAGATTTATATAATGGAAAAAAAGCAGAGGGAGGTATAGAAGATGAAAATAGAATACACAGCTCAGGGCGATTATATGATTCCAATGATACAAATGCCGGAAATGCAGCAGATAACAATAGGCAGATTCGGACAGATGAGAAAAGATTATCTGAGAAAAGAGAAAAGACTGCTGTTTTACAGCCTTCTGACGGATTGCAGACTGGATCAGCATCTGGTGGAAATCAACAGAGAAGCAGAGGAAATGCTTACAGTCCTGATAGCGAAAATGAAGAAGACGGAAGGCCTGACCGAAAAAATGAAAGAAGAGAATATGATGCTTTGGGCAGCGAAGATGAACAATATCAAAGCCAGAGCGATGGAAATCGTAATAAGCGAGATAATTTTCAGTTAGAATATTTTGATAGAGAAACGGAGGATAAAAGTCTTCCGTTTTTTCATGGGGAAAAAATAAATGAAATACTTCTCAGCACTCCATATTTAAAAGCACCGCTATCAGATATACGAAAATTCTATGAGCTTCACGATGACAGACAGGAAAGAATAGAATATATTAAAAGCATTTTCAATGATGACTATACAGAACTTATTTTGCGTGGTGGAAAGAGAGTAGGGTATAAAACGTATCAGAACGTGCTTCATCTATGGGAAGGCAGTTATCTTTCAAGAAGCTCACAGGGGTACTACAACTGGAATGTTATTTCAGAGCATTTTGACAGCCTTAGACTACTGAAGAAGCTATATGATAAATCTGAGCCTTTGCCATCTATTGAGCAGCAGACGGAATTCTTTGAAACAACAGATAAAAAGAGTCGATTTTCGCAGGAGATAATTGATTATGCATTAGCGCAGGGCAGTTTGATAGAAAACGGAAAGTTTCGTATTTATGAGCAGATGACTAAAAGTCTTTCATCTAAAGAAAATATAGAGTTTCTGAAAAATGAATATGGATGGGGTGGCGTACATCCTATGAAAATCGGACTTCGCATCAGCAGAGAGTCCTCGTCAAAAGGAATCACCCTTATAGAGAGGGATGGAGAAGGAGAAACCAAGCTGCTGCTTAAATGGAACGAAGTAGAAAAACGGATACAGGAGCTAATAAAATGTGACAGATATTTTAACAGAAAAGAAAAGGAAACATATCCAAAATGGTTAGAACAGCAGGAAGAAAAAAGACAGAACAAAGAGACGGCTGAAAAGAATAAAGAAATATTGTCTGTAAGCCTTGAAAAAAAGAACGGTAATTCAAAGTATATAGAGATTGCAGAGAAATATAAGGAGTTTTGCAGAGATGTTGATCCTTATGATTTTGATAACAATTATGAGGATATGACAGAGGAGGAAATTACAGAGGCCATAAGAAGTGGTCTTATGGATGCAGATAAAAGCGACTTGGATGAAATTATCACTCAGATAAATACATATGCTGAATATGATGATTCTTTTAGGGAAGATGCTGTTGAACTTGTAAAGCGGATAGAGGAGATATCCCCAACATATGAATTTCACCTTGGTGATAAGGTCTTTATAGGTGCTGAAGAGTTCGAAATTCTAGCGATTGAAGAAGATAAAGTAAGGCTGTATGATTTAGCATTCCCTCTTATAAACCGCCTTATGGATAGGCCTGAGTTTGAGAAAAAGGCGGCAGAAACACCTGGCAATGAACATCTGCTTAGGAAAAAAGTAATAGATGTAGAATTTGAAGAAGAAGTAAAGACCGAAGAAAGAAATGAGGGCAAAACAACCAATGAAGCGGAAAAAGTCATTAAAGAAAGCTTAGAAGCGGAAATCTCTGAAAATCCAAATACAGAGAAAACGTTTGAGTCTTCTGAAGAGCCTTCCGAAATAATAACTGAACCTGCGAGCGATAAACCTTTAAAAGCGAAAACAGGTGTGCTGTTGTTTCCTGAAGTGAAAGAGGATAACAGAACACAGTATAAAATTAAAGAAGATTCATTTGGAGAAGGCACACCAAAAGAAAAGCTGTTAAGAAATATAGAAGCAATAAAACTGCTCAAAAAACTGGAAGAAGAAAAACGGTTAGCATCATCTGACGAGCAGGAGATACTTGCAGGATATACCGGATGGGGTGGATTGCCTGAGGCATTCGATGAGCAGGGCAGCTGGCACTCGGAATATTTAGAACTGAAGCAATTGCTTTCTGATGAAGAGTATAAGGCTGCCAGAATGTCATCACTTACGGCATTCTATACTCCGCCTGTTGTAATAAAAAGCATATATAAGGTTCTTGAGCAGTCAGGGTTTAGCGAAGGAAATATACTTGAGCCATCGTGCGGGATAGGAAATTTTTTTGGTATGCTTCCTGCAAATATGGAAAAGAGCAGAATTTATGGTGTGGAAATTGATGACATATCAGGCAGAATAGCACAGCAGCTTTATCAGAAATCAAGCATAAGTATCGATGGTTTTGAGAATGTTGCTTTGCCTGACAGTTTCTTTGATATTGCGGTAGGCAATGTGCCGTTCGGTGACTTTAAGGTGGCTGACCGTAGGTATGACAAGCATAATTTTCTTATTCACGATTATTTCTTTGCAAAGACTCTTGATAAGGTAAGACCCGGTGGAATTATTGTGTTCATTACCAGTAAGGGAACGCTTGATAAGGAAAATCCACAGGTAAGAAAGTATATTGCCCAGAGAGCAGAGCTTGTAGGGGCAATAAGACTTCCGGATGATACATTTAAGAAGAATGCAGGAACAGAGGTTACAGCAGATATTATAGTTCTGCAAAAAAGAGACAGTAACATTGATGTTATGCCTGAATGGATTCATCTTGGAAAAGATGATAATGGAATAATAATAAATCAGTATTTTATAGATAACCCTGAAATGATACTTGGAAGTATGCAGATTGTAAGCGGCAGATTCGGATCTGAAAGCACTTGCAAAGCAGATAACGAAGTCCCTTTTGAAGTGCAGCTTGAGAATGCGACAGGTCTGCTTCATACGCAGATTACAGAAAGAGCTGTTGCTGAGCCTGAAATGGCAGATGAAGAATATCTTATCGCTGATCCGAATGTCAGAAACTTTTCTTTTGCAGTTCGTAATGACAGAATATATTTTAGAGAAAACTCTATTATGAAGCCTGTAACTCTTACAGCAACTGCCGAAAACAGAATTAAAAAGCTTATAGAAGTCAGAGACTGCCTGAGAAAACTGATAGAATACCAGACGGAAGATTATACGGAATCGTTTATTAAAGAGGAACAGGAGCGATTAAACAGCTTATATGGTAGCTTCACAAAGAAATATGGTCTTATTACAAGCAGGGCAAACAGCTCTGCTTTTTCAGATGACAGCTCATATTTTCTACTGACAGCGCTTGAAATTTTAAATGATGACGGAAGTCTGAAGCGGAAAGCTGATATTTTCCACAAGCGCACTATAAAGCCGCAGAGAAAGATAGCAAAAGCAGAAACATCGGTTGAAGCTCTTGGTATATCTATTGGAGAAAAAGCAAAGGTTGACATTGGTTTTATGGCACAGATTTGCAGTAAAACAGAAGAGGAAGTGGTAGATGACCTTAAGGGAATTATTTTTCTAAATCACAGATGGAACGGAGAAAATACAGAAGAAAAATATCTTGCTGCTGATGAATATCTTTCCGGCAATGTGCGTGAGAAATTAAGAGAAGCAAAACTTGCGGCAGAAGCTGAGCCTGAACTTTTTATGGTTAATGTTGAAGCCTTAGAGAAAGCTCTTCCTAAAGACCTTTCTGCAAGTGAAATTTCAGTGAGGCTTGGTGCCGTATGGATACCCGAAGACATAATAGAAGAATTTATCTATGAAACTATAGGTACACCTGAATATATGCAAAGACGAATAAAAGTGCACTTTTCAAAATATACGGGTGAATGGGCAATAGAAAATAAGAATATTGATATGAACAATGTAAAGGCTTATAAAACCTTTGGAACTTCAAGGATAAATGCCTACAAAATAATAGAACAGACCTTAAACTTAAAAGACGTCAGGATTTTTGACTATCAGTATGATGATAATGGTGAGAAGCGGGCAGTGCTAAATAAAAAGGAAACGGCTATAGCACAGGGAAAGCAGGAGCAAATAAAACAGAGCTTTTCCGAGTGGATATGGAAAGATACTGACAGACGAAACAGGCTGTGCAGGTTATATAATGACAGATTTAATTCAATAAGGACGAGGGAATATGATGGAAGTCATATTGTCTTTGAGGGTATGAATCCGGATATAACATTAAAAGAACATCAGAAAAATGCGGTAGCAAGAGTTCTGTATGGTGGAAACACACTGCTTGCACATTGCGTAGGTGCAGGAAAAACCTTTGAAATGGCGGCAGCAGCAATGGAAAGCAAGAGGCTTGGGTTATGCAATAAGTCATTATTTGTTGTGCCAAATCATCTAATTAATCAGTGGGCGAGTGAATTTTTACAGCTTTATCCGGCTGCCAATCTTTTAGTGTCCACAAAGAAAGACTTTGAAAAAAAGAACAGAAAAAGGTTTTGCAGCAGAATAGCAACAGGCGATTACGATGCCGTTATAATCGGGCATTCTCAATTCGAAAAAATCCCCATATCTGCAGAACGGCAGATAGCACTTATTGAAAGAGAAATAGAGGATATCACAAATGGAATCAGCGAATTAAAGAGAAAAAACGGCGACAGGTATTCAGTTAAAAGTTTAGAGAAAACAAAAAAGGTTCTTGAAACAAAACTGAAAAAGTTAAGTGATCAGAGCCGTAAAGACGATGTTGTCTCATTCGAGGAACTGGGAGTAGACCGTATCTTTATCGATGAATCGCATTATTATAAAAATCTGTATTTATATACAAAGATGAGAAATGTCGGCGGCATTGCTCAGACCGAAGCACAAAAATCAAGTGACCTTTATGCAAAGTGCAGATATCTTGATGAAATAACAGGAGGCAGGGGTGTTATCTTTGCTACCGGGACACCGGTAAGCAATTCTATGGTGGAGCTTTATACAATGCAGCGTTATCTGGAATATGGCAGACTTAAAGAAGCAGGACTTGAGACCTTTGATGCGTGGGCATCAACCTTTGGAGAAACTGTTACAGCTATTGAACTTGCGCCAGAAGGGACAGGCTATCGCACCAAAACCAGATTTGCAAAATTTTATAATCTCCCTGAGCTTATGTCAATGTTTAAGGAAGTTGCCGATATACAAACTGCTGATATGCTTGACCTTCCTGTACCCGAAGCAGAATATGTGAATATATCGGTAAAACCTTCGGAAATGCAGAAAGAGATGGTTAAAGAACTGGCAGAACGTGCTGAGAGAATAAGAAATAAGATGGTTAGCAGTAGTGAGGATAATATGTTAAAGGTAACTAATGATGGTAGAAAGCTGGCGCTTGATCAAAGGCTTGCAAACCCATTACTCCCCGACTGTGAAGAAAGCAAGGTGAATGTATGTATTAATCAGATTTATGAAATATGGGAAAGTGGGAAAGAACAGAAACTTACTCAACTTGTATTTTGTGACTTGTCTACACCTAAGGATGACGGTTCTTTTGATGTGTACAATGATATACGAAAAAAGCTTGTAGAAAGAGGTGTTCCTGAGTGTGAGATAAAGTTCATACATGAGGCTGACACAGAAAGGAAAAAGTCCGAGCTGTTTTCAAAAGTAAGAAACGGTGAGGTGCGAGTCCTTATAGGTTCGACGCAGAAAATGGGCGCAGGTACAAATGTACAGAAGCGGCTTGTGGCAATTCATGATCTTGACTGTCCATGGAGACCTTCAGACCTTGAACAGAGATCAGGGCGTATTATCAGGCAGGGAAATACAAATGAGAAAGTAAGTATATTCAGGTATGTTACCGAAGGAACTTTCGATGCATATCTCTATCAGCTAGTCGAAACGAAACAGAAATTTATAAGTCAGATTTATACTTCGAAAACTCCTGCGCGAAGTGCGGAGGATGTTGATGCGGCGGCATTATCGTATGCTGAAATAAAAATGCTGGCATCAGGCAATCCTCATATAAAAGAAAAAATGGATTTGGATATACAGGTAAGCAAGCTGAAAATGTTAAAACAAAGCTTTCTAAGCGTAAAATACGACCTTGAAGATAAGCTGCTTAAATATTATCCGCAGGAAGAAAAACGCTACAGAGAGTATATTTCAGAGTATGAAAAAGATTGTGAAAGGCTGAAGACTATTCCTGTTTCAGAAGAAAAGTTCACAAAAATGAAGATTGGAGAACTTGTTTTTTCCGAGAAAAAACCTGCGGGAGAAGCTATTTTGGAAGAATGCAGGAAAATGAAAAATCCCGAACCTAAGTATATAGGAGAATATAAGGGATTTGCAATGGAACTTTCCTTTGACACTGTAAGTCGAAAATATGAACTTACTTTGCGCGGACATATGAGTTACAGGACAGAGCTTGGTGAAGATGTATTTGGAAATATTACGAGAATCGAAAACCTGATAGCCTCTGCTCCTGACAGGCTCACCAATACGAAGGAGCAGCTTGAACAGGTACTTATACAAAAACATAATGCGGAAGAGGAGGTGAAACGTGAATTTCCACAGGAGCAGGAATTGAAAGAAAAAAGTAAGAGACTTGATGAACTCGATATATCACTCAATATGGACAAAAGTAAATCAGAAATTGTAGACGATGCCGTAGCTACTGATTTTATCGAAGAACCTGTCAAAAAAGAAGAAAGAGCGATATAAAGCAAAGGAGAATCAAAAAATGAAAATTATATTTATCAGCGACGAAAAGAAAAAAGAGGACGCAAAAATTAAAGACACCTACATCGAAAAAATTTATGAAATATTGAAAAACAGGAGAAAAAGAAGATGAAATCATACGAAAACTTCAAAAAAGAAATAAAAGAAAAATTACTTGCATATATGCCTGAAGAATATAAAGCAATAGAATTCATCAGGAATGCCAGAGGTTTAGAGGCCGTTGCTGTGGGTAAGGGTTATGACGATGGTGCGATAATGATGGACATTAAGCCGTATTTTAAGCTTTATATGCAGGGGACAGATATAAGAACTGTTATAAAAAGGCTTGCTGATTCGTGTGAAAAAAATATTATCGCCAAAGAGGCGTTTGAGAATAAGTTTGGTGATTTCGACAGATATGAAAATGTAAAAGATAAAATAATGTTTGAGGTTCGAAGCGTGAAAAGCCGGAGAGAATACCTTGGCATTTTAGCTAATCAGACAGTTGGAGATATGGTTAAACTGTATTATGTACCGTCAGGAAAAACAGGACGTGCTTTTATAACAAAAAAACTGGTAGAAGAATGGGAGATGTCAGTAGAGAAATTAGATTCTGTTGCCGTTTGTAATACGGCAAAGCAAAAACCTTATAGAAATTATGAAGGTACTTTAGGCAGCAGAATTATTACAAACAGTGACTTTGAAAATGGGGCAGGAGCTATATTCTATCCGGAGGTTATGGATAAAATCGCAGAAGATTTGGGTGAACCTTTTTACATAATTCCGGCATCGATAGATGAAGCATTTGTTTTTACTAAAGGAGAGTTTAAGAATGACGGCATTAAGGCGCTGGCATTTGCAGTAAGAAGAGCAAATGAAGAAATAATCCCCAGAGAATTGCGTTTGTCTGATAAAGTGTATGAATATGATAAGGATACGAAAAAGATTATAGAAGCTGCGGGGCTTTCATCAAGAACAAAAGAATGCGAGAGGTAAGACAATGGAAAAAGAATATCTTTTATACCAAAAGGCAAGTGCAGAGTATAAAGAACTTATTATGCGAATAGAAAAACTGAGCGGAAAAGAGGCACTGGAATACGCATACGAGAAAGTTATAAAGCAGGATATATTACTGCTCATAGAGGAAGGAGAATTTGAAAAAGAAGAAGTAAAAGCACTGCTTGAAATGAATAATCCGCTGGATTTCTGTTATCAGAGCTGGCTTGAAGCAGATTGTACATATATGGACAGGCTAAAAATGACTGTTCAGGATGCTACTCAATGGGAAATAGTATTAGCCAGAGAACAACAAAGGAAGAAGGAGGCGGCGAGGTGATATGGCATATATCTCAGAAGCAGCGCTGGCAAAGGCAAGAGAAATGGACCTTTTGACCTATTTGAACTGTTATGAGCCGGGCGAGATCGTTAAAATCGGACACAACAGATATTGTACGAGGACGCATGACAGTCTGAAAATTGACAAAGGTAAATGGTTCTGGTGGAGCCGCGGCATTGGAGGAAGAAGTGCATTAGATTATCTTGTGAGTGTTAAGGCTATGGATTTTAGAACGGCTGTTGAACATATCCTAAGCATTGACAGCTCTTGCTTATCCTCGCATAAGCAATCACAATTTGAGGAAACTTATAAAGCTTTTGAAATGCCGGAAAAAGCACCGGATAACTTTAGGGTTTCCAAATACCTTACAGCGCGGGGAATAGATAAAGAAATAGTAGTATTCTTCATTGAACGAGGGCAGGTATATGAGAGCCTGCCATACCACAATGTTGTGTTTGCGGGATATGATGAAAACGGCAATATGAAATATGCGGCATACAGGAGCACTAACGATAAAAAAATAATGGGAGAAGTATCGGGCAGCAAAAAGAGCTGCTCATTTTCTTTCTCGGAAGGAAGGGCTGATACATTACACGTATTTGAAAGTGCAATTGATATGCTGTCATATGCAACACTGATTAAGCGTAAAGGCTTTGACTGGAAGAATGCGAACCTTATATCCCTTGGAGGTGTTTCTGGTGAAAGCGGAAAACTTCCTATAGCATTACAGAGTTTTCTTGATAAGAAAACTCAAATTAAGAAAGTATATTTGCATCTCGATAATGATGAGGCAGGAAGAAAAAGCAGCCAAAATATATGTAAAATTCTTAACAGCAAGTATGATGTAATAGATTATCCACCTAAAAAGGGAAAGGATTTTAATGAATATTTGTGTCTGCTAATTAGAAACGAGGAGAAGAAGTATGGAGAAGATAAAAGAAATGACACTGAAAGAACTTAACCTGTTCATTAGAAATGAGCTTAAAGACGGACAGATGATTGTAGTGGAGTTTGATATGGGAGAGTGCAATGGAAAAAAATCAGATTGATATTGTTCGCGTGAAGCTTATTGCTGACAAAAGTTTATATAGTGATGTAAAAATAGAGACCATAGAAGATGCAATTTCTGTTATAGGAAAAGAACTTGTGCAGTGTGACAGAGAGGTGTTTTGCGTGGCAAATGTAAACAGCATAGGACAGGTAATAAACTTAAGCATTGCGTCAATGGGAATATTAAATACAGCAATTGTACATCCAAGGGAAATATTTAAAAGCAGCATATTATCCAATGCCGCAGGAATTATAGTTATGCATAATCATCTTAGCGGA
>CAVDMD010000028.1:0-19896 GCA_963609975.1 bacterium
ACGGGCGGTTTGTCAACGAGGTCAGAAACAAAGGCAACAAAATTCTCTCCGGCAGACTCAACAGAATCACAGACTATATGTACGAAAACTACAGCCGCAAGCTGACGCTGGGCGAGATAGCAGACAGAGAGCATCTCAGCATATATTATCTTTCCCATGTTATAAGGGAGGCTACGGGGCTGAGCTTTCAGGAACTGCTGAGCTACATCAGAGTTGAGGAGTCGGAAAAACTGCTGCTTGGCACCAGAAAAAAAATCGGAGCCATTGCGGAGGAAACAGGATTTTCGGCGGTCAGATACTATATCAAGCACTTCGAAACATGGTTTGGTATGCATCCTCTGGAATACCGCAAAAAATATGCAGGCAAGGTAAGCGGCAGAGAGGTTATAGCCAGTTATGAAAGATCCGCCCCTAATGAGATAGAGGAGGCTCTCAGAACTCAGGTAAGAGGCGTATACAGCGGCTATATGAAAAACAGCGCCGCAAAGCCTGTTATCATTGATGTTAATATTTACAACAGTCAGTTCGGTATTGTAAACAAAAATCAGAACCAGAGCGTGGAGGAGTTTCTAAAAGGTGAAAACCTTAAATTCATCGCAAGACCGTACAATCTCATCAAGAGCCTCAGAGAGCAGATAGTGGCATCGGGTGACAACTATATAATCACCACATCTGCCAAATATCCTGAAGAAGTCAGGAGTCTGAGTATTCTTGTGTATAACTTCAGCGACAAGCTCAAAGAGGAATTCAACGAATCCAAAGGCAGAGCAGATGATCTCAAGGCTATCCTGAACTATACCGACAATGTCGAGTTTCTGATAAGATGCTCGGGGATTTCAGGGGAGTTTAAGATTTCAAGGTACAGACTGACAAGAGAAAACATAATTGTGGCATATGAGGATAATGCCGGCCAGGTGGTGCCAAGCAAGAGAAATGCGCTTTTGAGCAACTGGAGAACTCTGCCGTTTATGGAATTTAGCGATCTGGTGGTTTCAGACACACTTAGTCTTTCATCAAATCTGTCAGGCCTGAGTGCCGAGCTTATACTGATCGACAAAGAAGAGAGCCGGCAAAAACATTTCCGCTCTCCCCTGTCATACATAAATGTCAGCAAAAAGAAATAAGCATCCTGCACCGCCTAAAGTTTAGGATACTTATTTGACCAAATCTCAAGCTGAGGATATTATACAACGGGCACCGGATTTAACAGGTGCCCTGCTGTTTTTAATTCACTGCGTTTCCTTCATTGTTCGGGTATATTCCCTATTTCAGATAGTACTTGACAGCCCATTCAATAAGCTCTCTCTGCTCGCCCTCAGGGTCGTTTACCATCTTCATGCTGCAGTCATCTCCGATAACCATAGTCGCCCTGTCAGGCAGAGTGTATGGAGTCCACTGTGCATCGTCGTTGCTCGGATCACCTGTTCTTGCGAAATTAGTCCATGATGCGCACATATCATCAGCGAGTTTTTCATCTACTGTGCCTGAGAATATTGTCTCATCAATATTATGGAATACATACGCAAGCTCTGATGCGTGGCAGGCGCCTATGAAATCAAAATTGTCGGATTTCTTGCAGAAATAGTACATATATGCTGTACCGCCGCCCTCGTTCTGAGCCTCTGCCACAGCAATCGAAGGCATTCTGAATCCTGTTTCGTTACCTATTTCGGTGTATTTCCACACTGTCTCATCGGCATCAACAACATCAAGGAATTCTTCAAGCTTTGCTTTTTCCTCATCTGTTGCAGCTGCCATGGCGCTGTCATACTTTTCCCGGGCAACATATTCCTCATACATGGCCATATTCTCGGCTACGCCGTCCTCGTCCATTTCAGACATTTCAACATCACCCATTTCGTTTACCCAGTATCTCCATTCGTCTGCATTGGTGCCTATTATCAGAGTGACATCCTTTGCGGCTCCGTCTTTGAGAGCCTGGTACGGATCCTCAGGAATAATGCTGCCGCTGCCCCTCAGAGGCATATTATACAGGTCGTTAAGGCAGTTGCCCTCCTCATCATAGGAAGTATACATTTCAATCAGTTCATCCTCAGGAATTGCCATCAGATCATCCATGTTCTCTGCTCCGGCTTTTTCCATCAGAGCCTGTGTAAGTCCTATATTGTCAAAATCCTCTTTGGTATATGTAAGGTTGAGTGAACCGCTGTGGGCTATCGCCTTGGTAAACAGTCCGTCTGCCTCATCTACCGCACACAGAATCGATACAAACGCTCCGCCTGCAGATTCGCCGAATATAGTTACATTGTCAGGGTCGCCGCCGAAGGCTTCTATGTTCTGCTGAACCCATTTAAGACTCTGTATCAGGTCAAGCACACTCAGGTATCCGCTGTCAGGGAAATCCTCGCCTCCCTCAACATCGCTGAAGTCTATAAGGCCCATCATGCCGACTCTGTAGTTTGTAGTCACAACCACAATATCCTCGTTTTCCTCCACCATGTATTTGCCGTCATACAGGTTGTCGGAAGTGCCGCCCCATGCGAATCCGCCGCCATGGATATAGAACATTACAGGTTTGTTTTTGGTTTCAAGATCCTTGGTCCATACATTTAAGCTCAGGCAGTCCTCGCCTATTTCATTGTATGAGCCGCCCTCTGAATGCCACTCGTACTGGATTGATGATTTGCCGTATTTGTCGGCAGTAAAGTCCTCGTCGCTTTCCTCTACCGGCTCAGGCGCTTTCCATCTGAGATCGCCGGCAGGAGCCTTGGCATAAGGTATGCCTTTGAATGATATTACACCGTTGTCCTCCACCACACCGGTAAAGTTGCCGTTGTAGCAGTCTGCCGTAGTGTTTTCACTCTGTCCGCATCCTGTAAGAGCAAGTACGATGCAAAGTGATATTACTGATATAAGTGCTGATAGTTTTTTCATTAAAGATTCCTCCTTTTCTGAATATTTAATCTACTGCCATTCTACCAGAAAAGAGGAATTTGGGAATTACCCATATGGGTAATTTTATTTATTGTGCCGGTTTGCGGGCTTGGAATTGACAAGATGAACAAGCTCCATCCTGTTTGACACTCCGGTTTTTTCATATATGTTCTGTATGTGTTTTTTGACTGTATTCCTGGATATGTACAGCTCCTCTGCTATCTCAGGATTGGTATAGCCCTCATATACCAGCTTCATCACCTCGCACTCCCTGACGGTAAGCCTGTGGGCTTCCGCAATTATATCAAGGCAGTCTGCCTGCTGTGCTTCTTCCTGCACGAAATAAATGGGGCTGAAATCTTCTTTGAATACAAACAGGAATACCATAAGCGCAATTATGAGCATTACCGGGCCGGTAGGGTCAAATCTCTCAAGCAGCCACGCTGATTTGCCGAACCTGCCGAAATAAAGGCCCGTATCAACTATGACCTGATTGATATCCCACATGACAAGAAGCGCGGAAACCACGCCTGTAAATTTTTTCTGGTATACTCCTGCATTATCTCTGATGAAATCTATAGTGTACCAGATTACTACAGCAGCGGTTACAAAAGTCGCTGCTGCCTCAAAGCATGAGTAAAAGTTTCTTGCCGCAGTGTTTTGTATGCAGTAATAGCAGTCCATATATCCTGCCGTAATAATCACTCCCGCAAGAGAACGGACAGCGCCTATAATTATCGCTGTAATGAACAGCGTTCTGCTGTTTTCTCTGAAGCCTGCTATGACCATAAGCCAGAAGTAAAAAACAAATCCGCACAGGATATAGTCCACAATTCTCCATGCCACAGGTATCTCATATATTCCCAGCACATTTTCTCTGTAATAAAAGAAAAAATAAAGCACGGATATCAGCAGAATACAGATCGAAAAATTCCTGACGCTTTTGAAACGCCCGGTGGTTTCCACTCTGTTTTTCATTACAACCAGCACAATCAGAGCTATTCCGGTAAGCGCCAGAAAAACCGCAAAGATATATCCTAAAAATACAAAGCTCACATACATAAAAATCACCTTCATTTCCCTGCCATATATTTTAACAGATTTCCCCTGCAACAAAAAGCATATTCTGCCGATATTCTGTACGCAATCTCAGCAATATAGTAATGATTTTTTAGCGTTCATATTTATTTGCTCCCTGCATACCGGCAGGTTTTCTGCCGTTTCAGACATCCTGCTCAATCTGTCTAAAATTTATTTACTGATATAAAATGTGTATTTTTCAACAGTTTTATCAGTTCACATCATGCGGGTTTCACAATGCGGAACAGCTTTTCTGCATAGCGGAACCGCCTGCATTGACTGTTTTAATTTTCAGATTTATCATAAACTTAAAGAACAAAATAGTGAGTTTTACGAACCGAAATCAGTAAAAGGAGGAAACAAAAATGTTAAACATCAAAACAGGAAACAGTATCAATCCTGACGCTGCTGCAGCAGGCAAAGAAGCAGCATCAATGGTAAAAGAAAATCTTGCTGACATGAAAATGGCATTTGTCTACAGCGGAGTTCAGTATGATCAGAGTGAGTTTCTGGCTGCTGTTGCATCTGAACTTCCGGGTGTTCCTCTCATCGGCAACACTTCATTTACAGGCGTTATAACTCCTGACGGCTATATTTCAGCCGATGACGGGTTTGCAGGCATTATGGCACTGTCAGATGCAGACCTTACGGTAGGCGTGGCCGGTATGCCAAAGGAAGGCACTGCAAGGCAGACAGGTCACAGGGTTGCGGAAAAAGCCCTCAAAGCTGCAGGAAGAACAGACGCTCCGGCCTATTTCTATATGGCAGCTCCGTCAGGCGAGGAAGAATACTACCTCAAAGGAATCACCGAGGTAATCGGCCGCGTTCCGTTCTTTGGAGGCAGTGCGGCAGACAATACCATTACAGGGCAATGGCTGCTTTACACTGATGAAATGGTTACGGCAGACGGCGTTGCTGTTGCATTTTTCTACACTGACAGGCCTTTTGCAAACAAATTTACGGGAGCATACAACGAAACAGACAAGGCCGGAATCATAACAAAGCTTGACGGCGACAGAACTCTGGTAGAGATTAACGGCAGGCCTGCCCTCTCCCAGTACTGCGAATGGACAGGCGCATCCGCGGAGGATGTTGCAGGCGGCAATCTTCTTTCATATGCAATATGCCACCCTCTTGCAGTCAAAGACCGTCTCGGAGATCTGGCCGCAATCAGACACCCGATGAACGGTAACGACGACGGCTCAATGGCAATCGGAAACAATATGGCAACCGGGACTGCAGTTGTTCTGATGGAGGCAACGGTTGACGAGCTTATCGCATCGGTCGGCAAAACCCTTGAAGAGCTGAAATCAAAAATAGACGGACCTGTTGCAGGACTCCATCTGGTGCACTGCGGCGGCAGAAGAGCCGGTATAGACACAAGAATTGAAGAAGTATATGAACAGGTTAAAAAAACAGTCGGAGATATACCGTTTATTATGGAATTTACCTTTGGCGAATACGGATATGAGGACGACGGAAACAACACCTGCGGAGGACTGATGCTTTCGTTCACGGCTTTCGGCAAATAGCCGAAACAGTATGGTTTTCGTATCAGAGATAAAAATTGAAAGGAGCAAAAAACCATGAAAATGATTATAGACGGCAAAAAAACAGACAGCGTAAGCGGAGCTGTGTTTGATGTAATTGCACCTGCAACAGGCAGGGTAATTGACAGCGTTCCGAAAGCCACGGCAGAAGATGTCGAAAAAGCCATCACTGCGGCAGTAGCCGGACAAAAGATATGGGCAAAAGTTCCAATCTCCCAGAGAGCAGAGGTGCTTTACAGATTTCTCGACATCGTTGATATGAACAAAGAATCGCTGGCGCAGACACTGTCTGCCGAAAACGGCAAGCCGATAACCGAGGCAAGAGCCGAAATCGGCAATATCAGAATCGGATTTTCAGGCTTCATTGAACACGCAAAGCACTATTACGGAGCCGTAATTCCTCCGGGAACAGAGCCCGGACAGGACAAGCATATGCAGATTGTAACAAGAGAGCCTGTCGGCGTTATCGCCTGCATCATACCTTTTAACTTCCCGTGCGACCTGTATGACCAGAAGGTTGCTCCTGCTCTGATGATGGGAAATGCAGCGCTGGTGCTTCCGTCATCGGACAATCCGCTGACACTTATGAAGCTTACCGAAATGCTGGCTGAAGCAGGCGTGCCTGACGGAGTAATCCAGTGCGTGACAGCACCGGGCGCAGTAAAGAGCACTGCTGTTGCAGATCCGAGAGTACATCTTGTAACTCTTACAGGCAGTACCGAGGTTGGTATAGAAACAGCCATAACAGCTGCGGCAAATCTTACTCATACCGCGCTTGAGCTTGGAGGCAACGATGCGTTTATCGTTTTGGATGACGGTGATGTTGACCTTGCGGTTGAGGAAATGATCTGGGGCAGAATGTACAATACAGGGCAGGTATGCTGCGCAAGCAAGAGATTCCTTATCCACAATTCATTAAAGGATGAATTTGCAGAAAAAGCGGTAAAGAGAATCAAAGAGCTTAAATACGGCGATCCGTCTGATGAGGATACTCAGATTGCCTGTCTGATAAGTGAAAAGGCCGCAATCAAGGTTGAAAAAGAAGTTGAGCTTACTGTGCGGCAGGGAGGCAGAATAATACTCGGCGGCAGGAGAAACGGCGCTTTTTATGACCCTACGGTTATTGTTGATGTGCCTAAGACTGCAGATGTTGCAAAAGATATGGAAATCTTCGGACCTGTAGTTCCTGTTATAGGCTTTGATACTGATGAAGAGGCTATTGAAATTGCCAACAGCTCCAAATTCGGACTTTCAAGCTGTGTATTCTCAAGAAATCAGAAGCGTGCGTTCAGGGTTGCCTCCGCCATGGAAGCAGGCGGCGCTGTCATTAACGGAGCAAGCTTCTTCAGATCATTTGAAATGCCGTTTGGCGGTTGGAAGCACAGCGGCATAGGCACCGAGGGTGTAATGTCCACCTTCAATGAAATGACAAGAGTTAAAAATATAGTCCTTAAAAACATAGTTGACTAGGATATTGCATCACTCAAAAAGCCGGGGCGGAGTGCTTCGGCTTTTTGATGTCTATTCCACATATCCGAGGCATTTTGATATTTCAAATGCTTTTTTTACTAAATACTGCGCTATTTCCTCTATTCTGTCATCTGTAAGCACGTGCTTCTCACCGCTTGCAGAAACAGCGGCAACAATATCTCCCTTGTAGTCATATATCGGGGCTCCTATACATCTCTGCCCTGTCTCATACTCCTCATCGTCCATAGCCCAGCCCTGTTTTCTGACCTTTGCAAGCTCTGCATGAAGCTGCTGCATATCAGCTATCGTGTTCGGCGTGAATTTAATGAAGCTGCAGTCCTTCATTATATCCTCAAGCTCGCTGTTTGAATAGTTGGCAAGAATACATTTGCCAAGCGAGGAGCAGTAGGCGTTGACTCTGGTTCTTCTGACCGAGTAAAGCCTTGAAGCTGACGGCGCGTTTATTCTCTCTGCATATACAACCTGATCCCCGTCTAAGACTCCAAGATATGATGCCAGTCCCAGATGTGTATTGATTTCTGCCACAAACGGCCTTGCCTCGGTTAAAAGCTCCAGATTGTTGATATAGTAGCTGGTGGTCTCTATCAGCCTGTAGCCTATGCGGTAGTTTCCTTCCCTGCTTTTTTCGAGATAGCCTCTGCTTACCAGCGTCATTATAATCCGGTAGGCAGTGCTTTTGTGAAGTCCCACATAATCGGATATATCCGTAAGGCTTCTGCCCTCCTCCCTGACTGCCACAGCCTCCAGTATGTCCAGTGCGCGTTCTATGGACTGTACGCCTTTGTCATCAGTCATATGATTTCCTCCGTAGTATCTATATATCAAGCTCCAGCATCACCGGACAGTGATCCGAGCCCATAATATCCGTAAGGATTTTTACATCTTTTATCAGGCTGTTTAATCTCTCGGACACCAGAAAATAATCTATGCGCCAGCCTGCATTGTTGGCTCTGGCATTGAATCTGTAGGACCACCATGAATATACTCCTGTAACATCCGGATAAAGATACCTGAATGTATCAGTGAAGCCCGACTCAAGAAGCTCTGTCATCTTGCCTCTCTCCTCATCTGAAAATCCCGCCTTGCCTCTGTTTGGCTTAGGGTTTTTTAGGTCTGTTTCCTGATGCGCCACATTGAGGTCTCCGCAGTAAATCACAGGCTTGCTGCTGTCAAGCTCTGCAAAATACGCTCTGAGGTCATCTTCAAATTTCATACGGTAATCTATCCTTGCAAGGCCGTCCTGCGCGTTTGGTACATAGCAGTTTACCATAAAAAAGTTATCGTATTCAAGAGTGATTACTCTGCCCTCGTCCGTATGCTCGCCGTTAATTCCAAAGGTGACGGCATCAGGTTCTATTTTGGTAAAGATGGCTGTCCCAGAATACCCTTTTTTCTCTGCGCTGTTGAAATAGCAGTGGTACCCCTCCGGTGCGAAATCCGCCTGATCCGGCTGCATTTTGGTTTCCTGTATGCAGAATATGTCCGCATCTATGTCCCTGAAAAAATCTTCAAAGCCTTTTTTGAGTACGGCTCTGAAGCCGTTTACATTCCATGTTACAAACTTCATAGATAGCCCCTTTCGTCTTAGTAACTCTAATTTTAGCAGAACAAAGCAAAAATAAAAAGACAATATTGCAAAAATTGCAACATTATCTTTTTGTGATTATATCATGTTAAGGTTAGAAAGATATTTCCTTCAGCTCCTGCTCTTTTCCCTCAAACAGTACCATATCCGCCTTAACCGTATGTATTTCCTCTGCCTCAAGGCTGAATATATCTTTGTTCAGCACTATCAGATTTGCCAGTTTGCCTGCTTCTATGGTTCCCATTTTATCAATCATTCTCATTCTGAACGCATTGTTGTAGGTGTAGCCTCGGAGAAGCTGTTCAAGTGACAGCTTTGCTGTTTCGGGCGGTCTGATGCTGCCCGGTATTTCAGCCGGATCAAGCGGCATAAGTATGTCTTTTCTGGTCATTGCAGTCTGTATTCCAAAGTACGGGTCGCCTCTGTGAGCCTCCTGATAGCTGAACAGGTCGCTTGAAAAGCCAACCATGCCGCCGTCAGCGATTATTTTTGTGAAGTCATACATGGTATTCCATCTTTCTCTGCCCAGATATTCTATTGCGGCAGTGCCGAAGTATCCGCCTGACCAGTGGGTTGTCCAGTCTATGAATATTCCAAGCTTTGCAACACGCTTCATATCATCGGGATGCACAAGCTCGCAGTGCGCAAGCGTCACATATATTTTCCAGTCATCTCCGCAGATATTTCTTGCATTTTCGACTGCATTGCAGCAGATACGGAATCCTCTGTCACAAACCACATGAACGTGAAAATCTATTCTTTCTCTGTTCAGTCTGACAAGCGCATCGGTAAGCTGTTCCTCTGTTATGTTGGCAGGTCCGAAGTTACTGCCTGACGGATCGTTTTTCATCGGCTCAAGGCTTGCGCTGTCGCCCATCTCGTTTGTCCCGTCCATAAAGAATTTGACTGTATTGATATGAACGTGCTCTGACGTGTATTTTTGCTGCCAGCTGCGAACTCTTGCAACAGCTTCATCAAGCTCCTCGTATGTCCCCATAAGGCTGGTGCCCTCATAAAACATATTGAGTCTGCCGGCCTTGTCCATTTCATAAAACATCCTGATGCTTTCTTCGTTTTCTGTGAAGCCGTCCATAAGACATACAACGCCTTTGCTCTTGAGAAAATCAAGGAACGGCGCCACTGATTCCTCCTCTGTTCCCTGCGGAGGGTTCCAGCCAATAGCCTCATATACTCCAAAGTCGGTGTCAGGCCCTGCTTCAAGCGCCCATCCTGTGTATTCGCCTGTTTCGTCTTTTATGAACTCCGCCTCCCCTTTGGGGCTTCCCGCTTTGCCGTCGAGCATTTCAAGGGCTATGGAGTTGTACCAGCAGGCATGATCTGTGAAGTCCTGTATTCTTGCCGGTCTGTCCGATATTATCTCATCAAGTATTTCTTTTTTTGGTCCCTCTGCCCCAAAGGTCTCTGCAAAATAGCTCTCACCGTAAAAATACGGGCAGTCCTCCTTAGGGTGCTTTGCCGCATACTCTCTGATATTTGCAAGAAGCTGTTCCTTGTCGTGAGTCAGAGGCATTCTCACATGCCAGTAGGTTTTGGCAACTGTCACGGGGTGAGTGTGACCGTCTATGAGAGCCGGAATAACCGTTTTGCCCTCCAGATCAACTACCTGCGTGTTATCTCCTCTGTATTTCAGGCATTCTTCGATTTTGCCTGCGGCTATGAACTTGCTGCCTTTTATCGCAACAGCCTCCGCCCACATCATATCTTTGTTTTCAGTGTAAATTTTACCGTTAATAAATAATTTGTCAGCATACATAAGTCTAAACCTCTCTTCTCCTTTTCTCTCTCAATCTGTATATCATCAGAATAACGAAGCCTGCCGCCGTAAACACGGCCGAAACCAGAAAAGCGCTGTTGTACTGCCCTGCGCTGTTAAACATACTTTTCATTATCGTAGGTCCCAGATAGCCTGCTATGGCAAAGCCTATGAACATTATTCCGTAATTTACCGTATTATTTCTGCTTCCGAAGCGCTCTGCAGTAAATGCAGGATATATCCCCATTATTGCTCCGAAGCTTAATCCTATGAGGCAGATTGCAATATAGAACTGTACTGCGCATGTCTGTGTAAACCACAGAAGTACAACCCCTGCCGCAGACAGTATAAAAGCTGCCGCCATTGTATTTGTTCTGCCGATTTTGTCAGAAGCGTAGCCCGCTGCAATTCTTCCTGCCGTATTAAACAGCGCAAGCACTGAAACTGCCACAGCGGCCTGTGAGGCTGTCATTGAAATCATATGCTGGGCTATTCCCGAAGCCTGCGATATGCACATAAGTCCGCTTATGGCTCCGCATGTCATCATAATCAGCATAAGATAAAAATCAGCTGAAGCAAGCATCTGTTTCCAGTTGAATTCCAGAGTATCACCGCTTTTGCTTTGCTCCTGTACATATTCTTTTGGTCTGTAACCCTCAGGGCATTTAGAGGTGAAAAGCCCACCTCCGCATATGACAATCAGAAATACTATGCCGAGGACTTTAAAGGTTCCCGTAACTCCTATGCTGCTGTTAAGCGCATTGGCAACCGGCGGCATTATTACCGAGCTGATGCCGTAGCTTGCTGTTGCAAGCCCTCCGGCAAGGCCTTTTTTGTCCGGAAAGAATTTAACCGAATTTCCTATATTGCAGCCGTATACCATACCCATTCCAAGTCCGCAGCCAAGACCGTAGGTTATTATGAGCCAGAGCTTTGATGAGGCAAAGCCTGACATAAACATACCGCCGCCAAAGAGCAGTCCGCCTATAAATATTACCCACCTCGGTCCCAAAGTGTCATTTATTCTGCCTCCGGGTATCATAGTAAACGGTCCCACCATATTTGCCACGGTAAACACCACCGCAAGTCCTCCCGCTGCAATGCTTGCGCCATATACCTCGTTGAGATAGCTTTCCATTGGCACCGACAGCACACTCCAGCCGTAAAGAGAGCCTGCGCACAGGTTGATAAGGCAGCCAAGCCCCAGCACTATCCATCTTTTTTTGTCTAAATCCATAAATGCCTTTCTTTAAATAAGAGTGTACTGCAAATCTGAAAATGCAATACACTCTTTTGCTTTTACGCTTAATCTATATCCATTTCAGGCGGAAGCTGTCTGAAGCCCTTTGTTTGTATTGCAAGAACAATTACTCCCACAGCAAGCCATATAAATCCTATTATCTTTCCCTTCGGAGCTATGTTCCACCATAATATAGAGCATACGATTATACCTATGGCAGGCATTACTCCGTACATAAATATGGCTTTTGCTCCCCGTTCGCCTTTTTTCTTGAGATAGTGCATAGGCACTGACAGGTTTACAAGGATAAATCCTGTTATTGCACCAAAGCTTACAAGCTCTGCACCTGATAACACATAATCAGTAAAGAATATCGCAACAAGACCTACGCATGAAACCATAATAAGGTTATAGATAGGCACACCATGCTTTTCTGACATTTTGCCGAATACTTTCTTTGGCAGAATGTTATCTCTTCCCATATTGTACATTATTCTTACTACCGCAGCCTGTCCCGATAATGCGCAGGCAACGCTTCCAACGTTATCAATAACAAGGAATATAACATCAAGATGAGGTATGTAAGGGAACATTGAAAGAAGCTGGAATATTCCTGTGTCAGGGTCTTCAATTTCCTGATATCCTACAGGCCATACAACCTGTGATATGTATGCTATTATTGTAAACAGCAGTCCTGCTCCGAGACAGGTCAGTATAATTGCCTTAGGCACATTTTTCTCTGCATCTTTTGCTTCCTCTGACAGCGTTGAAACTGCGTCAAATCCAAGGAACGATACACAAAGTATTGCAGCAGGATACATTATAAGTTTTACCTCAAACAGGTCCGGATTATAAAAGGCTGTCGGGTCAAACAGACCGTTGCCTGTTCCGTTTATTCCGCCCTTGCAGGTTACTATAACGCCAATTGTAATAAACACAAGCATCATAAGTATCTGTGCGCCTACTATAATTGTATCAACCTTTGCTGTGTTGCTTATTCCGAAAGCATTTATTACAAAGCATATTAATACGAGTATTACAACCCACAGCCAAGCCGGAATTCCGGGTACATATGCTTCAAGATATACCGCTACGCATAAGTAACATACCATTGGCAGCAGCAGGTAATCAAGCAGCATTACCCATCCTGTCAAAAATCCGAGATGCGGATTTATTGATTTCTGAACATAAACATATGCCGAGCCTGAAAGCTGATATGCTTTGGTCATATTGGCATAACTGAATGCCGTAAAGAACATTGCGATCGCTGTACATAGAATGCATGTCGCATACATACCCTGTGATACAACTGTTATATTTCCGTAATAGTTAAATACTACGGTAGGTGCCATATATGCAAGTCCGAACATTACAAGTGAGCCCAGACCAAGCACCCTTTTAAATTCTCCTTTTTCGTGATCGTTAAGTGTCACGTTGTTGTTTTCTGTATTCATTTTAAACCTCTCCAAAATTCACAGTAAAAATACTGCGCAGTAATGTAGACATTTATTACAGCAGATATACCGAAGCAGTAACGCTTTCCCAGTTTTCTATCTGTGACTCACATACGCATACCTTTCTCTCAAGATATTTATATCTTTCGTCACCTGTTTTAAAGTCTGCTATACCCTTGAAATAGTAGCTGTCAGGCGAAACGCTTTCTCCCCTCATCAGTTTTTCCTCGTAGACTGCGTCAATATCAAGGTACATTTTCATATCCATTATGATATCCGCGCCGTCGTCTGTACGAAGCATCAGAGTTGATATTATGTCGTTTTTGCCCTCATACGGAGTGTAGGTTATTCCCATTCCCACAGGTACAACCTGTCCGTTTATCTCACCTGAGAAATTTCCTCCTGTTGTAGGTGAAACCAGTGCATTACCTATGCAGGTTCCGTCTACAGGTATATCGTTTTCCTGTATAATGTTAATGTCAAATAATTTTTTCATAATTTCTTCCTATAAGCTTGTTTTAATACTTATTCCAACCTTATTTTTCTTCCTTTCATTTTTTCCTCCTGTAATATAAATTAGAATTATTGCAATGATAGTTTTAAAACTATTTATTATATACAACCCTGCCTTTGAATATTGTTTTTTCTACTGCAATGCTGTATATTTCATCAACCGGAGCGTCCTCCAGATTGCTGTCAAGTATCACGAGATCTGCTGATTTTCCGACCTCTATGCTTCCTGTAATATCCTCAAGGTTCATCTGATATGCGCCGTTTATGCTAAGCGATTTCACTGCTTCTTCAAGCTCTGCCGGTTTTTCATCTCCCAGAACCCTGCCCTTGAATTTTTTATAGTCAGGCGCATCAGGGAATACGCTTCTTGTCATCGCGCACTGTATTTCATGCATCGTGTCAGGCGGCGGTGTCACAGGAAAATCTGTTCCGAATGCCACATTTATACCTCTGTCAAGGAACTCTCTCAAAGGATAGGATTCTAATGATCTTTTCTCTCCTATCATCGGGAACATTCCCGCTATATCAGAGTCATACACCATCCATCTTGGCTGGCAGTTTGCTATGATGTCCGCTTTTTCCATATTCTCATAGCTCTCATCGTCCACCAGCATCAGATGCGCTATTACATTTCTCTTTTTGATTCCGGTATTCTCCTGTGCCTGTCTGATGCACTTCGCCGCCTGATGCACAGAAGCATCTCCCATGGCGTGAATATGAACATCAAAACCCGCTTTCATAGAATCCTCTATAGATTTCTCAAGGTCTTTGTCACTCCAGTAAGGTGTTCCCTTATAGCCCTTAGGCATATCGTTTTCTGATATAAATTCATCTGTAAAAGGCTCGTTTAGTACAAACAGTCCTTCTGCAAATATTTTGATTGTATCAATTCTGAAATCGGTATCAACATCATCTGCGCCCTTGCGCTGTATAAACTGAGGAAGCTGCTCTTTGAAGCTGCCCGGCTCAAGCATATACACGCCTCTTGCCCTGACTGTAAGCCTGCCTTCTCCTGCAAGCTGCACATAGGCTGCTCTCGCATTGTCACTGTGCATACAGTCCTGAACCAGAGTTACTCCGTATCTGTTTGCAAATTCCCTCTGATAGAATAAAAAAGCATCTTTGTATTCCTCAACAGAAAAATCATAGCCCGGAACATTCATCTTGATGAGATCCATAGCCTCAGGTTCCTTAAAATATCCTGTAGGGTTGCCTTCCTTATCTCTTACAATCTCACCTGCATACACATCGGGAGTATTTTTGTCTATACCTGCAATCTCAAGGGCTTTGGTGTTTACCCACAGTGAATGCTGGCAAAACGACTCCAGTATTACAGGTCTGTCGCTGCATATTCTGTCTATATCCTGTCTTGTCGGCTTCCTGTCTGTAATGAAATTGCCCTGCACCCAGCCTGTGCCTCTTATCAGGGCATTATCGGGGTGACTGTCAACGAATTTTTTTAATCTTTCAAGGTATTTGTCTATTACCTGGTCAGGCGTTTCGTTTTCCTGCAGGTATATTCCAAACAGGTCACAGCCTGCATAAACCGCTGCCGCAATTGACGGATGACAGTGAGCATCACACAATCCCGGCAGTATGGTATTACCGCCGCAGTCTATTATCTGTGTGCCGCTCCCCTGATATTTCAGGGCTTCCTCATTGCTGCATATGTTCTGTATTATTCCGTTATTTATAATTACAGCTTCACCTTTTGTCAGAGTATTGTCCTCTCTGACAGAAAATATTTTTCCGTTTTTTAAAATCAAATCTGCAGTTGCCATAATTATTCACCTCGCATAGTTATAATCTTCGATTTTCTTCTGTGTTTTCAGAATACTTCAAATTAATGTTCAAATCAATGACATTTTATTGACGTTTTTTATCTTTTTAACACGAAAAAAGCATATTTGATTCAAGAGAAAAACTTCGGTTTCCCGAAGCTTTCCCCCTGCAAAATTCTAAATTATATTACATATCCGTTTCCGGATTGTATTTTCTTTTCTTTGTGGTAGCTATTGCCCTTATTACTGCAACCAGTGCAAGTACAGCCGCCATTATCATCCAAGGCATCCTGTATGAACCGTAGTGTTCGTAAAGAGCGCCAAGGCCTGCAGCTCCTATGGCTCCTCCGATTGATATAAACATATTTACATAACCGATGAGCCTTGGCATATCCTTTTCACCGTACATATAGCTCATCAGAAGCGGTGATATTATATTGATTGTAGGGACGCCCAGTATGTAGAATACACAGAACATCCAGATTCCTGACTCTGAAGTACCTATCAGGGATAATCCCAGCGCCGCTATTGCAAAACTTGCTGCTGTTCCGACCGCTGCCACCGAGAGTCTGAATTTATCACATACAACACCTATTACAGGTCCGGTAAACAGCATTATGATTGAAAGTACTGATATGATTCCCGTTGCCTGTTCGGTTGATAATCCGCTCAGCACCATAGTAGGAATACCATGCTGCATTATCGAGCTTGATGCAATTACCGCAAGTGTACAGGATATAAGCACCAGCCATGTAACAGGTTTTCTGATGGCGACCTTGAAGTCAACACCCTTTAATACTGACGACTGTATTGCCTGAAGCTCTGTTTCATCAAGATCGCCGATTCTCCTGATGCCTTTCTTTTCGGGACTCCATGAAACAAGTGCTGCTGCTGCAACCACTGCTATTGCAATGCATATTGCCAGCATAATATATCCTGCTCTCCAGCCCATTGAAACAACAACTCTGCTCAGGATATTGAACTCAAGCAGATAAACAAGAGTCATACCTGTAAGAAATAGACTGATTGCTCTGCCTTTGGCTTTTTCGCCAAACCAGTTTGATACCAGAAGCTGACATGGCGTCATAGTCATTGCCGCAAAACAGAAACCCTGCGGTACTGCAAATACATAGAACATCCATATGTTTTTTGCCATTGCAAAGCCTATGAATGATATTACGCCTATGATGCCTGCAATAATCATTATCTTTTTAATATGTTTTTCATTAAGAAACTTGGATATAACTGCCAAGGTGATGATTCCCGTAACGGACATCACCGTAATGTAAAGCGAATAGGCCGCAACAGAAAGCCCTAAATCCTCAGTAACAGGAAGCATAAATACACCGGTTACCGATACAATTGCATTGTAAACAAGCCCTGTTATTACCGCTGCTGCTATTACAATCCACCAGCCGTAATAAAATCTGCCGTTTTCATCTTTGAATGAGAATGATTTCATTGTGATACCTCCTTAATAAATATATAGAATAATTGCAATCTATCTTCTAAAGACTGTTTCGCCTTTGAAAACTGTTTCTTCCGATACTGTAAATTCGTATTCCAAAACATCACATTCTTCAAGGTTTTTTGATAAAACAACCATGTCCGCCGACTTGCCCACCTCGAAAGAGCCTGTTATGTCTTCAAGCCCGTGCTGGTATGCTCCCCATATGGTAAGCGCCGCTATACCCTCATTTAACGACATACATTCTCTTGTCGGATTGTTGCAGGGTCCCATCTTCCGGTCCTTGTATTTTTCATACATCGGATAGGATTTTCCGACAGCTCTTGTCATTGCCGTCTGCAGCTCCTGATACGGGTTTATCATTCCTCCTATAGGAAAATCCGTTCCAAAAGCAATTATTACGCCTTCATCAAGAAGTGATTTGAGCGGGAAGAAATACTGCGGTCTTATTTTACCGAATGACGACTGATATCCGAACTCATATACTGTTTCAACCGCACCCCACATAGGCTGCATTGACGCTATGACTTCAAGCTCCGCAAACCTTTTTTTGTCTTCTTCTCTTATCATCATCACATGAGCTATAACATTGCGGTTACCGTTTTTTCCTGTCTGTTCATTTATATATTCAAAACCGTCCAGCGTATGTTTTACTGCTCCGTCACCCATTGCATGCACATGAATCTGATACCCTGCCTGCGCCACTTTGAGAAAAACGTTTTCCATTTCCTGTTTTGTCCATAAAGGCTGTGATACATAATCCTCAGAAAGTCCTGCCGCTTCAAGTACGGGTTTTTCATAAGGCTGCGTAAGATAAAAGTTCAGCCCGCCTCCGTCCATAAAAAACTTTGCAGCATTCACCTTATAGTCATCACCCACGTCATCACTGCCAAAGGCTGCACAGATTTTATCTATATCGCTGCCGTCACAGGAAGGTTTGATATATTCCTGACTTCTCACTCTCAATTTGAGTTTTTGCTCTCTGACAAGCTGTCTGTAGGCTTCTTTGGCGTTTGGTGTTGCAAGAGCATCAAATATCATTGTTATGCCAAACGGTGCAGCTATACTGCTTTGGAAGCTTAGAACTGCCTCTTTGTATTCTTCTACCGAATAATCTCCTCCCGGTATACCGTCAATGACAAGATTTATTGCATCAGCCTCCTGAAAAAAGCCTGTGGGATTACCCTCTTTATCTCTGATAATGACGCCTCCTCTGATATCCGGCGTATCTTTATCTATCCCTGCAATTTCAAGAGCTTTGCTGTTAAACCAACCGTAATGCATACAGTAGGATCTTACTATGACGGGTCTGTCGCTGCATATTCTGTCAAGCTCCTCTTTTGTGGGATAAGTGCCTCCATCCTGTATAAACAGATACGCATTTATTCCCGCAATTCTTATAAGTTGCTTGTCTGGATTTGCTTTGACATATTCGCTGATTTTATCCAGATAGTAATTGAGATAATCTTCTCTTGTTTTGCCTTCCTCTGCCTCAAGACCGTAAAGATTGCAACTGCAGGTCTGATTGGCAAGCATAGACGGGTGCAGATGTGCATCTGACAGCCCCGGTATAACCATTTTACCATCGAGATCCGTCACTTTCGTATTATCTCCTGTGAAAGACGCAGCGCCTGTATTATCTCCTGTATATATAAATTTGCCGTCTTTTATTGCAACCGCCTCATAGTGCTTTGGCGTACCTTCCATGTCTGTACAATAAAATCTGCCGTTCATATATATTCTGTCCGCTTCGGTTTTTATGGAATGTGCCATCTGATTTACCTCTCGAATTATCTAAATCTTATGTATATTATAATAAGGCTTCTGAAAATTTTTAAAACACACATTTTTATTATTTTTGTAATACTTTATATACTACTTTTGATTTATATATAATTCTTTTTCAGTATTAATGTCAATAAAATACAGGTGGCATAATGCATGTCACATTATCACCGCCTGTGTTTTATTGCTTCATATTATTCTCTGTCATCCAAAGATGAAATAATCTTCAGAAGTTCAACTCTGCTGTTTATTTCAAGCTTGCTGAACACATTGCTTATATGTTTTTTCAAGGTGTTTTTTGAAATAGCAAGTCTGTCACTGATTTCATTGTCTGTAAGCCCTCTGCTCCACAATTCAACAATCTCTGTTTCTCTATCCGTAAGCCTGTATATAGTTTTCAGGCTGCTTTCATCAGGATTTATCCTATAAAAATTGTTTTCTTTATACAGCCTTATATTCAGATGAGCCTTAAGGATATTCAGTATCTCAAGATCCTTGTCTGAAAAGTCATTTTTCTCCTCTGTCCTGTACAGATTTATTGATCCAAGTTCCCTGCCCTTGTATCCTATGCCGACAAGAATTGAATATCTGATGCGCTTAGGCTTCCAGATAAGATTGTAGTACTCCGTATCCTCCAGCTTTTCTGTAAATATATACTCGCTTACCCTTATAGCCGGATGTTTTGGATCCATCATAAGCCCCCTCAGGGTCTTGAGAGGGTTTATTTGCTCCAACTGACTTGTATCTGTTTCAAGCTCCTCTTTTGATATGTTATACCCTATAGGATTTGTTACTCCGTCGTCTTTACAGAGAAAAAATGCACCATAATCAAATTTCACAATATATTGAAGCATATCAAACATTTCTTTTCTCATGCTGTCTATATCATCATTACCATGTATCTGAAGGAGTAATTCGTTTATAAATTTCCATTCGTTTTCTCTTATTTTTTCGATCATTTCGTTTACCTTTACAGTTACTGCAAAATTTCTCCGCACAGTTATTAACAAAACTGCTGTCGAACCAAACCTCGGCACTTTTACCGGCATACTTATTTTTTCTGATATAGTTACTGCCTGCTTGTTATAATGAATACATAATATTCTATCAGATTTTTTTCGTCAAGCAACAATTTCTCTTCAAAAAACCTTTTTTATATTTCCTGCCTGCTGTAAATATAATGCCATAATTAGCATACCAAAAAAGGTGCATAATAAAACACACCTTAATCACAATTTTTACTTATTACAGCTTTCTCATTCCATTATAAAAAGCGTGTT
>CAVDMD010000028.1:19906-20723 GCA_963609975.1 bacterium
CCTGCAGAGAATATAACAAGGACAAGTGCAATGTTAATGCGCCTGTCCTCCATATGGGCAGTTTTTTATACCTTGAACATAATATATGCAAGATTTCAGTGTGTCATGCCCTACTCATCAAGCAGAGCTTTTATTCTTTCAGCAGCTTCATCCTTTGATTTGCTGTTTTCAATGATTGATATAATCATTTTTACTGCAATCCTGAATTGTTCGTCAGTCATTCCCTGTTCCATTTTGTTTTCCTCCTGTGATTTTATTAATTTTTTTCACTTACATTTCTTGTTATAACCATTATCGACAGTAATACTGCTATACCTGATAAAGCAAGGAGTATCGTCTTCATCATCACCACCATCCTCCTCTCATATAATCTGTGCTCTGCAGCAGCAGAAATCGTTCAAGGTCTGTGAATTTGCTTATGCCCGGGCAATGTTATCCCTGCCTGCTGTAAATATAATATCATAACAAATGTACCAAAAAAGGTGCGTAACAGAACACCTTAATCACAATTTTTACTTATTACAGCTTTCTCATTCCACTATAAAAAGCGTGTTTTCCCCTCCACGCTTTTTATACCTTATCACTTTTTGAAAAAAATATGCTGCATACTTCAAGCTAAAAAACTTATCCTAAGGCCTCTATTTCTTCTATGCTCAAGCCTGTGTACTTTGAGATTTCTTCGGCAGGCTTGTTGTCAGCCTTCATGGATCTCGCTATTTCCTGGGCTTTGAGCTCAAGACCCTGTTCAAGACCCTGTTCAAGACCTTGTTCAAGCACTTGTTTTTTAGCCTGTTCCAGTCTGTTTTCGTATATCAGT
>CAVDMD010000029.1:0-20586 GCA_963609975.1 bacterium
GACAAGGGTGTTGCCATTGACATTATAGCCGAAACCTCAGAATTTCCTAAAGAGGAGATAGAGCAGCTGTGACTGGTCTCTATGATTTTTTAGTTGATATTGTTTAATACAGACAGCTTGTTGACGACATATATTGCCGGTCGCTAAGCTGTCTGATTTTATGATAAGAATCAGATTTTGTCAGTTGCTGTACCTGCAGCACAGAATATGCGTTTTTTTGTGAGTTTTATCCCCCACCGGAGCTTGTGGACGGAGGTACCGATTTTATATAATGCTGTAGAGAATAATATCTGGAGAGCATTATGAAAAACCGTTTCGGACTTACAATGATAATACTTGCTGTCATATCTGCCGTCAGCATATGCGTTACAGTAGGACTTGGACCTGTAAACATCGGTCTGAGCTCCACAGTAGACGTTATATGCGGTCAGATACCGTTTTTGCGCAGTTTTTCAAACGGTAATTATGATTTGCTTGAATACAACATAGTATGGCAGATGCGTATGCCGCGGGTGCTTCTGGGCTTTGTAGTGGGCGGAGCCCTTTCGGTATGCGGCGTGGCCATGCAGGCACTTATCAGAAACAAACTGGCAGATCCGTTTGTGCTTGGTGTGTCCTCAGGCTCATCGGCATTTGCAACAATATTCATGGTTACAGGCTGGCTGTCGTTTCTGGGAGCATATGCGCTTCCTGTAAGCGCATTTATCGGAGCTGCGGTTTCAATCACAGCAGTTTATGCAATATCAAGAGTCAACGGCAGAGTGAACATAACTCATCTGCTGCTGACAGGAGTTGCGGTTTCGATGATAATGGACGCATTTACCAAGGCGGTGGCGCTCGGCGCCAAAAACGCTCTTGCAATTCACAACCTTGATTTCTGGATGACAGGCTCGCTTGCGGGAGCCAAATGGAGCTATCTTGGACTTCCGCTTGCTGTTATGCTGCTGTGTCTTGCATTTCTGATGATTAACCGGAGAACAATGAACGCATTACTTTTGGGCGATGATACTGCTGTAACCCTCGGAGTCAATGTGCCCCGTATGCAAAAAGCACTGGTGCTGGTATCTTCACTTCTTGCCGGAGTTACCATTGCAGTATCAGGTTCCATAGGCTTCATAGGCATGATGGTACCCCATATATGCCGCATCATTGCAGGCAGCGACCACAAAAAAATCCTGCCTATGTCAGTGCTTCTTGGAGGCTGCTTTGTAATATGGGCCGATGTGGCAGCCAGAACCGTGCTGGCTCCGGAGGAACTGCCTGTGGGAATACTGACAGCTGTAATAGGCGGACCTTGTTTTATTATCCTGCTCAAAAGCAGATCAGGGAGGCTTGTATGACGGCAGCACTTACAGTAAACAGCCTTGATTACGGTTATTTTGATGAAAACGTAATAGAGAATATAAATATCAGGGCAGAGGCAGGCAGGTTTACGGGAATTATCGGCAGCAACGGCAGCGGCAAATCCACAATCCTAAAATGTATATACGGAGCATTAAGACCGCAAAAGGGCAGGATAATGCTTGGAGACAAAAGCCTTTCGGAAATGAATCCGCAGCAGCTCGCATCAAACCTTGCCGCAGTGGGGCAGGAAAACGAATTTGCATTTGATTTTACAGTATGGGAAATGGCTGCCATGGGCAGAAATCCTCATAAGGGACTGTTTCAGCCTGATACTGCGAAAGACAGAGAAATCATAGAGGACGCCCTGAAAAAAACAGGAATGTATACACTAAAAGACAGGAGCTTCCGACAGCTTTCGGGCGGTGAAAAACAGAGAGTTGTAATAGCAAGGGCAATAGCCCAGCAGACAGAGGTTATGATACTTGACGAGCCGGCAAACCATCTTGATATAGCTTATCAGCTTCAGATCTTTGAAACCGTTAAAGCACTTGGAGTTACGGTGCTTGCCGCCATGCACGATCTGAACCTTGCGGCGCTTTTTTGCGACAGGATTTATGTTGTCAGAGACAGACACATATTTGCGGAGGGAAGCCCCGAAGAAATACTGACGGCAGAGAACATACGGAAGATTTTCGGAGTCCGGGCAGAGGTGAGGACTTCGGAAAAAACAGGGAAACCGGTTGTTTCATATATACCTGATATATACTGATGGGAGAGAGCATTATGAAAAAAACAGTGAGTATAATACTTGTTCTGGCTGTGACGGTGGCGCTGGCAGGCTGCGGCAGCAGTGTTCAAAAAAAAGACAGCAGCGGTTATACGCCTGTTACGGTACAGAATTACGGGAGAGATGTGACTGTGGACAGTATGCCCCAAAAGGTGGTTACTGCAGGTCCTGACTGCACAGAGCTTATGATAGCGCTGGGGCTTTCGGATAAAATTGCAGGCAACTGCTGCGACAATCACAGCAGGGGTCCTTTGAAGCAGTGGGAGGCGGAGTATGAAAAAATTCCGGAGATAACCTACGGAAGCCCTACGCTTGAGGCGGTGGTCGGAAGCGGCTGTGATTTCTTCTTTGGCATAGACTGGGTGTTTTCGGGTGATTTTACCGTTGAGGCTCTGGAGGAATACGGCATCACCGTGTATGTGTGCGAGGCGCAGGACTATGACACCATATGGAGAGAAATACGGGAGCTTGGCGAAATTTTCGGAGTGCAGGAGGCTGCTGAGGAGTTTATAGGCAGCGAAAAATCCCGTATCAGCGAAGTGCAAAAGGCTGTTGCAGATGAAGAACCGCTAAAGGTGCTGGTATATGACTCCGATACAGGTAACGGTGTTTATACTGCAGGTGGACCGAATATTGAAACTCTGTTTATACAGAGCGCAGGCGGCGTTAATATTTTTAAGGATATAGATAAGGCATGGGCTTCTGTTTCCTATGAAAAAATACTTGAGGCAGAGCCTGAGGCAGTTATAATTCACGATTATGAGGAGGCTTCATATGAGGAGAATATAGAGAAGCTCAAAAAAGATCCGATACTTTCGCAGCTTGACTGTGTCAGAAACGAGAGGTTTATAAAGCTGTCGCTGGAATCTGCGCTGCCCGGCTCAAGAACAGCCTACAGTATAGAACAGATAGCAAAGGGACTGTTTCCGGACAGATTCTGATTAAATAAAAAAGTGGGAACATATAAAAGCAGACCTGATAAATCGAGTTTGAAAGAGTGAATCAGGTCTGCTCCGTTATTTTACAAAACTGTCTATAGCTTTGCCAAGCTCCTCTATAGCCTTGCGGTCATTGTGCTCTACCGCTTCGACTATACATTCGCTTATATGATTTTTGAGTACCACCTTGCCTGTATTGTTGATAGCCGATTTGACTGCAGCAAGCTGGATGAGCACCTGCGAACAGTCCTCGTCACGCTCTATCATTCGTTTGATTGACTCAAGATGCCCTATGGCTCTTGAGAGTCTGTTTATTACCGCTTTTTTTTCATCGGCACTGTGAACATGATGATGTTCGTGCTCGTGGTGATGGCTGTGTATGTGGTTTCCTGACATTTCCGTAATCCTTTTTATAAATGATTTTTATACAGTATATCAGAAGTTTTACAGCCGGGCAAGCCCGCAGGGAGGATAGAAATCTGTTTCGACGGCGGACTAAAAATTAGCACATTTGACGAAAGTGTGGTACAATCTAAAAAGGGAGAAATTTTGCATTATAAATAACGAGGAAGCCAAATGATTGAAAGAGAAGAAATAAAGTACATAGAAGGAACTCCGGTTGCGGTCAGAGCCTGTTCCATAGAACGATATGTGCCTCACTACCATGAGAACTGCCTTGAGCTTATGTTTGTGCTGAAGGGCAAAGCTCTTGTCAAGGCCAGCTACGACAGGTTTGATATGGAGGCAGGGGATTTTGTCCTTATAAACAACGGTGATGTCCACTATATCAGAGGCAGTGCCGACAATATCATAATATCCATATATCTGGATATAGACAGACTGAAACAGGATTACAAACATCTTGAACATCTGTACTTCATATGCGAGAGTTTTAATGCCAACAGTATGCAGGAGGCATATCTGCAGGAAATCCGAAGAATTATAGTCGCCATAGTTACAGAGGCCGCAGACAGAAACGGCAGCAAAGACAAAATCACAGAGGAAACCTGCAAGCTGATAGATATTCTGATATACAAATTCGATCTTGTTCACTATCACAACTGCAGGGATATTTCCGAAACTCAGCTCGAAAGATATCACAGGATAGTTACGGAAGTGGAGCAGCGCTACGGAGAGAAGCTGGAGCTTGAGGATATTGCGCAGAAGGAATTTATAGGCAGGAACTACATATCGCAGTTCTGGAAAAACATGACCAATATGAATTTTACGGAGTATCTTAATTCCAGAAGAAGCGAGATGGCTGAGAGAATGCTGCTTGCCACAGACAAGAGTATCAATGAGATATCGCTTGTATGCGGATTTTCAGATCCCAAATATATTTACAAGAATTTTAGGAAGTGGTACGAGAAAACACCGTCAGAATACAAAAAAGAATACGAAAAGTACAAGGCTGAGGGAACGGTGATTGATGAATATGAGGGCACGGAATTTCTGGGGCGGTTCGGAATGGAATTTGTATATGCCAGCGTTGACAGAGAAAAAGCCAGCATAATACGTTCTGCCGAAACAGCGATGAGCTGGCGCCACAGATATGAATACTACATACAAAAGGCCACAGGCAGCAAGCTCAAGCGTGAAATGGTAAGAGAAAGCCATATTGAGACAGGCCTGAGGGAGATAGTGCTGCCTCTGCTTGACAGTGATGAAGCCTCAGACAGCGATTTCATAGAAAAGGTCCTTGAAAACGCCAGAATTATGAACTTCATACTGACAGTCGAAATAAATTTCAGCAGGCGCAGCTGTGACGAGTGGGAAAATGTAATAAAGGGGTTTGCAGAGAGAGCCGGAGATGCGATAAGCCGCTGCAGATTCAATATTTACATAGACGACTTTGAAAAAGATGTTCAGGCAAGACAGCTGATAGACAGCATTTCCGATGCTGTAAATCCGAAGAATATAAAAATGGCCGTAAAATTTGACTGATGAGTTTGCCTGTTTCAAAAGAAAATGACTGCAGGGCAAACCGGATAAAATTTGCAATCGTGCGGATAAATAATACAAAATCCGCACGATTGTCTGTTTGTGGTTATAAATTAAGGCGTGAAAGCAGCTTTCGCAAAAATGCAGGGGCTGCTTCAAGCTGATTTCTCAGAATATATCTTCTATGATTTCTTTTGGCGGCACATCGAGTCTTTCGGGATGCCTGAGGCAGCTTCTCAGTATTTTGAGTGTAGATGCAAAATAGTAGCCGTCGCATATACGCTCATCTGTTACCACAGTGTAATCCACATATTTTCTTTTGACCACCTGACCGTTGTCATCTATTTCGTTGACGCTTTTTTTGGCGCCGAAGGATATGAATACAGGCACGTTTCCGAAGTTGTAGAGGTGATGATAAATCGGCGGTATTCCGAGAGAGCCCATAGAAGTTATGAACATACTTCCGTGAAACGGACTGACATTAAGCAGAAACTTCGGCAAAAGTCCGAAATAGTCCATGGTTTTGAGAAACCATATTGCAAACTTCTTAATAAGCCTCGGTATGTAATTTATGATTCTGGCGGTGTTGTCAAAATCACTGTCAAGTTCTCCGCCTTTGTTTTCATCTATTACAGCCTTCATTTTGTAATATACATCATCTGCCGTATCTGCAGGGTCAAACACGATTTTTACTACAGTGTCGGGAGATTCAAGCGTCATTTCTTTTTTGACATTTATATTTATTTCTATCCGGTTTCTGGAATAGACCCTCTGGCCTGAGACAAACCTGTTTACGGCAGGTCTTTGAGATATGCACCTGATGTATGATGCAACCATAACATGCATTATTCCAAAGCCTTTCAGGCCCGCTTTTCTTTTGCGGTGTATGTATTCCTCTATTTTTGAAACCTCGATACTGTCTCTGATAAAATTGCTGGCATCGTTTCGTTCCACCATTATAAACGGGGTGATTTTGTGCATTGGCGTAAGATTTCTGACAAGCCTGCCGTCGCCTCTGTCACCGAGCCGCCTTTTGTGTTTTTTTTCTGACATAACAATTCCTTTCCGGATACACATCTGAACCTCTGCATATGGGCAGTCTATCAGGTCAAGATGGAAAATACCTGCAGAAACAACTGCGGCGTTTGCAAAACCATAACTTCCGATAGACACATAAGCAACAAGACCGGCAGCATATCCGATAAAACCGGTCTGAGGCATAAAAAAATAAATCTATCTAAATGATACAGTATTTGAGCAGACTGTCAACCGGAAACGCGCAAAAAAACGCAAAGCAAAAAACAGCTATTGACAGTGAGGGCGAGTAGCAATATAATAGTTGTGTAAATAATCTGTTTCAGGGCGAGGTGCAATTCCTCACTGGCGGTAAAGTCCGCGAGCCTTCGGGTTGAACCGGTGAAACTCCGGTACCAACGGTTATAGTCCGGATGGAAGAAACTAGAGTTGTTTTAGTTTTTTGTGTGCCCCGAACTTCGGGGCACTTTTAATGACCTGACAGATTCCTAAAAAACCAAAGAAAAGAGGAATCAAAAATGAACAACAAAAAAACAGTAAGACTTGCAAAGATGGCAATGCTTGTTGCCATATCCATCGTATTGGTATTTTTCGTGCATATACCGATTATACCGGCGCTGCCGTTTCTTCTTTATGATCCGGCAGATATTCCTATATTCATAGGGACCTTTGCTTTCGGACCTCTGGGCGGTCTGGCACTGACGGTAGTGACTTCTCTGATACAGGGAGTTACGGTGAGCACAGACGGCGGAGCTTATGGTATAATAATGCATATAATCGCAACAGGAACCTTTGTGCTGGTTGCAGGCAACATCTACAGGACACACAAGACCAGAAAAGGCGCTGTAATAGCCCTTGCTGCGGGAATTGTGTCATGGGTCATCATAATGTTCTTTGCAAACCTTGTGATTACACCGCTGTTTATGGGCACTACCAGAGAGGTTGTAATGCAGATGATGCCGCTTATCCTGCTGTTTAACCTTATCAAATCGGGAATCAACAGCATAGTTACATTCCTGCTGTACAAGAGAATTTCAGGATTTTTACACAAATGATGATCAAAAGAGAAATTTTAATCAGAAACGAAAACGAAACCAGAGAATTCGGCCTTAAACTTGCAGACGAGCTTGAGGCCGGAGATGTGATTGCCCTTATAGGCGACCTCGGCACGGGCAAGACAGCCCTGACCGGATATATTGCGCAGGGGCTTGGTATCAGAGAAAGCATAGTATCGCCGACATTTACAATAGTACGCGAATACACAGGAGGCAGGCTGCCGCTTTATCACTTCGATGTTTACCGTCTTGCGGACTCGGAGGAGATGTTTAACATCGGAGCTGAGGAGTATTTTTATGACAAGGGCGGCGTATGCGTGATTGAGTGGGCGGATATTGTAGAGGATATACTTCCTGCAGACGCCAGATATATATATATCGGGTATGGAGCTTCAGAAGGAGAGAGAATATACAGATGTACATTTTAGCTTTAGAAAGCACAGGGCATCACGCTTCTGTGGCGCTGACAGACGAAAACGGCAGCATAGAGGAGATATTAAACCCCGGCAGACTCAATCATCTTGAAACCATGGTTCCTATGATTGATGAGCTTATGAAAAAATGTCAATTGCAGTTAAGCGATATGACTGCGATAGCATCTTCCATAGGCCCAGGATCCTTTACAGGTATCAGAATAGGCGTCACTACGGCAAGAACACTGGCACAGGCTCTTGACATAGGGACAATAGGAGTGCCTACCCTTAACGCTTTCTGCTACAGTCAGAGAGAATTTGACGGACTGATATGCCCTGTGTTTGATGCCAGAAGAAATCAGGTATATGCGGGAGCTTTCAGATGGGCAGACGGGCGGATTGAAACTGTCACAGACCCCGGAGCATATATGATAGATGAATTTTTAGAAAGCCTGCAGGAGGCAGGCGGGCGGCATATGTTCTTTGGCGACGGCATCAGAGTATACGGCGAGAGGATATTTGAAGCGGAGCCTGAGGCTCTGCTTGCGCCGGAGCCTGTAAGACTTCAGAGAGCATCTTCTGTTGCGGCCATGGCTCTTGATATATATAACAGAGAGGGCACGCAGGCCTACGGCAGTCTGCTTCCTATGTATATGCGCAAGGCCGAGGCCGAGCGAAAGCTGGAGGAGAGGCTCAAAAATGAACAGTCCGGTAATTAGACAGGCAGCGCTGCGGGATGCGCAGCAGATGGCGGAGCTTGACCGGATATGCTTCAGTGTCCCATGGAGCCTTGAATCGTTCATGCAGGAGCTTTCGGCAAATGAGAAAGCCATGTATTTTGTGGCAGAGGCAGACGGAGAGATTGCAGGCTATGCCGGATTGTGGCAGATATTAGATGAGGGTCATATCACCAATGTGGCCGTAGCGCCGAAGTTTCGCAGGCAGGGCCTTGCAACGGCAATTCTCGATGCTTTCCTTGCAGAGGGCAGGAAACGCGGCATCAGAGCCTTCACCCTTGAAGTCAGAGCCTCCAACACGGCGGCTCAGGAGCTTTACAGGAAATTCGGGTTTCAGAGTGCGGGATACAGACCCGGATATTACGAAGACAACAAAGAAGCTGCAATGATAATGTGGCTTGCTGAATAAACCCTGCAGAGAACTGCAATACTATCAGTATGGAGGTTCTTATGCGACAGGGAGATTATGATTACGAGTTTGGCAGTGATATGAGCATAGCTTCGTATCACTGCAGCAGATTTTCACGCAGACACGATTTTGACACATTCAATATGGGCACCTATCAGTCGTGTGAAAACTGCAGGCATATGGGCTCAGACGGCGAATGTATAGCCAAAACGGGCGGTATGAGCATGAGGCAGGAGTAATCCTGTCTTTACATAGAGGTAGACAATGAAAAACAGCAAAACAATAATCCTTGCAATAGAGTCAAGCTGTGATGAAACCTCTGTTGCTGTTATGGCAGACGGCAGAGAGATACTTTCAAATATAATTTCATCCCAGATTGAAATACATAAGCTTTACGGCGGAGTGGTGCCGGAGATAGCCTCAAGACACCATCTTGAGAACATTAATGCTGTAATAGAGCAGGCAATGACAGAGGCAGATGTTACCAAAGAGGATATAGATGCCATAGGAGTTACCTGCGGTCCGGGACTTGTGGGCGCCCTGCTTATAGGTATAGCGGCAGCAAAGGCTCTGGCGCTTGCGTGGGACAAACCTCTCATAGGCGTTCATCATATACAGGGGCATATCTCGGCTGCATATATAGAGCACAGGGAGCTTGAACCGCCGTTTACGGCGCTGGTGGTTTCGGGAGGTCATACCAATATTGTTGAGGTTACTGACTACAACCGCTGCGAGATACTCGGAGGCACCAGAGATGATGCGGCAGGAGAAGCCTTTGACAAGGTTGCAAGAGTCATAGGCTTAGGCTATCCGGGAGGTCCCAAGATTGACAGGCTTTCGTCAGAGGGCAATCCCGACGCCATAGAATTCAAGAGAGTTTATCTCGAAAAGGGCAGCCTTGATTTCAGCTTCAGCGGCATCAAGACTGCGGTGCTCAACTATGTAAATTCGGAGAAGCAGGCAGGCAGAGAAATCAGCAGAGCCGATATTGCGGCAAGTTTTCAGCAGGCTGTTTTAGAGGTTATTGTAAACAAAGCGGTTGAAGCCGCCGTAAGCATGAACAAGGACAGACTGGTAATGGCAGGCGGAGTTGCCGCAAACAGACACCTTAGAGCTATGCTTGAGTCTGCGTGCAGCGAGAAAGGCATCAGACTTTACTGTCCGTCACCTGTGCTTTGCACAGACAATGCGGCCATGATAGGAACCGCCGCTTATTACAAATACAGGGCAGGAGAAACAGACGGACTTGATCTGGATGCGTTTCCTAATCTTCCCCTGTAGCTAAAAGGACATACAGATGATAATATTATCGGCAAACGACATTACAAAAGCATACGGAACAGACGTGATATTAAAGGACATATCATTTCACATAAATGCAGGTGACAGAGTGGGACTTATCGGACTTAACGGTGCGGGCAAGACCACTCTGCTTAACATACTTGCAGGCGACCTTGACGCAGACAGCGGCAATGTGTTTGTTTCAAACGATACCGTAATCGGCTATCTCAGGCAGAATGACGACTTCACATCAGAGAACACGGTAATAGAAGAAATAGACGGCATATTTACACACCTCCACGAAATGGAGAGACAGATGCCGGCTCTTTCACAGGAAATCGCAGAGGTCACGGCATCGGGGACCAAATCGCAGAGAGAGATTGAAGCCCTGCTTCACAGATACGATCAGATGCAGGAGGACTACGACAGAGCCGGAGGCTACACATACAAGGGTGAAATCAGAGGCGTGCTTTCGAGCATGGCTTTTACGGAGGATACATATGCCAAAAAGATAAGTATGCTGTCGGGCGGCGAGAGAACAAGACTCGCGCTCTGCTGTCTGCTTCTCAAAAAACCCGACATCCTTATACTCGACGAGCCTACCAACCATCTTGACATAGGCACGCTCAAATGGCTGGAGCAGTATCTCAAAGCCTACAGGGGCACAATCATAATTGTATCCCATGACAGATATTTCCTCGACCAGAGCGTAAACAGAATCTTTGAGATTTCAAATCACAAGATGAGAATATATGAGGGGAATTATTCCGAATATGCAGTTAAGCGCAGGGAAATACGCGAAAACGAGATAAGAGCATACCGGAAGCAGCAGACGGAAATCGCCCGTCAGGAGGAAATGATAAGGCGCATGAAGGAGCGAGGCACAGAAAAACTTGCAAAGCGCGCCGCCTCCAGAGAAAAGCACCTTGACCATATCGAAAGACTTGAAATGCCCGATTCCGAAAAAGGCAAAATGAAGCTTCATTTCAAAGAGAATTTCAAAAGCGGCAACGATGTTATTATTGCGGAGGGACTGGCAAAGAGCTTCGGATACGGAGCTGACCGCAGGGAACTGTTTCACAATGTGAACCTTGATATCAAACGGGGGGAGAGAATCTGCATAGTGGGACCAAACGGAGTGGGCAAAACCACGCTTCTCAAAATCCTGCTGGATCAGCTTGAGCCTGACTGCGGCAGAATCAAAATCGGCTACAATGTGGCATTTGCATATTACGATCAGGGACAGAGGCTTCTCAACCCGGCAAACACAGTGCTTGAAGAACTCAAAGACTCCTACAGGCTGTATACAGATACGGAGATGCGCTCCATTCTGGGCAGATTCCTGTTCAGGAACGAAGATGTTTTTATTAATGTCGGATCGCTTTCGGGCGGTGAAAAAGCCAGACTTTCTCTTGTTAAGATAATGCTCAGCGGCGCCAATGTGCTGGTGCTTGACGAGCCTACCAACCATCTTGACATAGATTCAAAGGAAGTATTTGAAGAGGCTCTTTTGGATTTTCCCGGCACGGTTATAGTCGTATCTCACGACAGATATTTTCTCAACAGAATACCGACCAGAATACTGGAGCTTGAAAATGACGGAATACACGAATTTCTGGGCACATATGATTATTATGCTGAAAAAAAACAGCAGATTGAATCAGGCAAAAAATATCTGAATGAAATGGCAGAGGCAGGGAAAAATCCTGAAACAGCCGCTGCCACGTCCTCAGCGGAGGAACGCCGCCGCAAAAAAGAGCAGGAGGCTGCAGACAGAAGAAAACAGCGGGAGCTTTCCCGTATTGAGGACAGAATCGCAGAGCTTGAAGCTGCCATAGAGAATTTTGAAGCGCAGATGTGCCTTGAAGCAAACCTTTCAGATCATGTCAGACTGGCAAAGCTCAGCGATGAATGTGAGAACGCAAGAGAGGAGCTTGCTGAAGTTTATGACAAATGGGTTGAAATTCAGGAATAGACAAAAAAATTATTGCAATATATAACGGTATAATCTATAATAACCTTGTTATATTCAAGAGTTGAAACAAACATACCGTATGCGGAGGATATCCGCTGAGGTATCGATAAAACAGACAAAATGAAATGGAGGCCCATACGATGGTTTTTGAAAAAGTTAGAGAAATAATAGCAGAGCAGCTTGGCACAGATGAAAACAATGTTACAATTGATACTCATCTTATGAAGGATCTTGAAGCTGATTCACTTGATGCCGTAGAGATAATTATGGCTATAGAGGATGAGTATGACATAGAGATTCCCGATGAGGACGCCGAGAAATTCCAGAGCGTAAGCGATCTGGTTAAATTTATCGAATCAAACCTGTAACTTGTTCAGGTCGTATACCCGCTGCTGCAGCGGGATTTTTCAAAATACAGCAAACAGGAGGGGCAGACGATGAAGGACGAAACCAAAATATCACAGGCGGTAATCAAAAGACTGCCCAGATACAGAAGATATCTGGGGGAACTGCAGCGCAAAGGCGTTGACAAAATATCTTCAAATGAATTCAGCAAGCTTATAGGCTACACCGCATCTCAGATCAGGCAGGATCTCAACAACTTCGGAGGCTTCGGACAGCAGGGCTACGGCTACAATGTAAATGCGCTCTACAACGAGATAAGCGCGATACTGGGACTTGACAAGCAGTACAAAATGGTTATCATGGGCGCAGGCAATCTGGGTCAGGCGATAGTAAACTATACATATTACTACAAGACAGGATTTATGGTTTGCGGAGTGTTTGAAATAAACCCAAGACTTATAGGCATCAAGATTAACGACATAGATGTAATGGACTACGAAAACACCGTAGACTATGTTGAGGAGAACAACATAGATATAGGTATAATATGCACCACCAAAGAAAACGCCCAGGAGGTTGCAGACCGTCTGTGCTTTGCGGGCATCAAGGGCATATGGAACTTTGCTCCTGTTGACCTTGAAGTGCCGAGCCATGTTGCGCTTGAGAACGTACAGCTTTCGGAGAGCCTGCACTCTCTGGCATACCATATCAACAGAGAATCCGCAGCTCAGATAGAAATCAAAGAAATCAAAGAAAAATGCAACAAATGCACCGAGAGAGGCGAGGAGTGCAAAAAACGGGGAGAAATCTGCCCTTATGAGGTGCAGAACACCTCAGGCAAATAGACACAGCCGGAATGGTTTGCATATGATATGAACAGAAAAATAACCGTTTCAAAAGAAACGGTTATTGATATTTAATCTGCTCTTATCTACTATTCTTCTACAGGAGCATCAACCGGACATGCGTTAGCGCAAGCTCCGCAATCGATACATTTGTCAGCGTCTATTGAGAAAATAGCGCCTTCTGCGATAGCGTCAGTTGGACATTCAGCTGTGCAAGCTCCGCAAGCGATACAAGCATCTGTAATTTTGTAAGCCATTATGTAACCTCCTTTAGATTTATCATTAAGATATACTACACATTATAGCAGAACGATATGGAGAAGTAAAGATGAAAGTTTACGCATTGGTCGGAAAAAGTGGGACAGGCAAAAGCTATCAGGCGGTAAACCTGTGCAAAGAGCTTAATATAGAGGCAATTATCGACGACGGACTGTTCATAGTGGGCAACGACGTCGTTGCCGGCATATCCGCCAAAAGACAGGCGACTATGATAGGCGCAATCAAAACGGCACTTTTCACCACAGACGAGCACAGGGAAAAAGTCGTGGCCAAAATAAATGAAGTAAATCCAAAGAGCATACTTGTGCTTGGCACTTCCGACGAAATGGTCAACAGAATAGCTGCAAGGCTTGAGCTTCCCGAAATTCAAAAAAGAATACGCATAGAGCAGATAACCACCGAAAAAGAGCGTGAGGAGGCGAGGCGTCAGCGCAGGGATTTAGGCAAGCATGTGATACCGGTGCCCACATTTCAGCTGAAGCGTGATTTTGCGGGATATTTTGTGGATCCTCTCAAGATATTCAGAACATGGGGCAAAAACAAAGGCAGCATATTTTCGGAAAAATCCGTTGTAAGACCTACCTACAGCTACCTTGGAGACTATATGATATCGGACAAGGTTATCGAGGATATAATTTTTAATGTTGTGCAGAGATCCGGCTGTGTCCGCAGCGTGGTCAGAGCCGATATACTTCAGCATGAGGAAAACCTCAAAATAAAAATACTGGTATTTATGCGAAAGGACTGCAATATTATTAAAGAAGCCAAAAAACTTCAAAAAGCAATAAACGAAAAAATATACTATATGACAGCATTCAATGTGGGGCGCGTTGATGTTGAGGTGCGGGGGATAAGATGATTGAAATTGCCGGAATAAAAGATTTTAACACAGACCATATATTTGACTGCGGGCAGTGCTTTCGGTGGAACAGGGAGCCGGACGGCAGCTATACGGGTATTGCGGGAGCCGGGCCGGCAAACATAGCCTTTAGAGATGATACCGTACTTATAGATACAGCAGATAATGCGACAGCAGGTTTCTGGCGAAACTACCTTGACCTTGACAGAGATTACGGACAGATTAAACAGACTCTTGCATCGGAGGATGAGGTGATACGCAGAGCTATAGAATACGGCCATGGCATCAGAATTCTGAATCAGAACAGATGGGAAACCGTAATATCCTTCATAATATCTCAGAACAACAATATACCCAGAATCAAAGGCTGTATCGAAAACCTGTGCAGGAATTTCGGAGAGTCTGCAGGAGTATTCAGGGGTATTGAGTATTATCAGATGCCAAAGCCGCAGGTGCTGGCAGAACTTGATACGGAGGACCTTGCGCCCGTAAAACTGGGCTACAGAGCGAAGTACATCATAGAAACCTCAAAACAGATAGCAGCAGACGGAGGAGAGGCGTTTCTTGACAGCGCCTTTGACGAGAACACATCAGGTGATGAGGTGTATGAGTATCTGACGGGACTTTGCGGAGTGGGTCCCAAAGTTGCAAACTGCATAATGCTTTTTTGTATGCAGCAGTATGACAGCTTCCCTGTGGATGTATGGGTCAAAAGAGTTATGAACAGACTTTACGGGTTTGATGAGTCGGACATAAAAGGAATGAAGGCCTTTGCCGCCGGCAGATATATGAATCTGGGCGGATTTGCACAGCAGTATCTGTTCTATTACATAAGAAGTTTGGAAAAATAATATAAAACTTGGGAAATAGTATTGACAACGAGAAAAAACAGGGTAAAATATAGTTAGCACTCAAAAGTAGTGAGTGCTAACAAATCGGTTGACAATATAAATTATATAGAGAGGAGATGTCAGAATGAGTTTTGGAATTAAACCTCTGGGTGACAAAATAGTAATCAAAAGAGAAGAGGCAGAAGAAAAAACTGCCAGCGGACTTATTATAGCAAGTCAGGCAAAGGAGCAGCCGCAGGTTGCAGAGGTAATGGCAGTAGGTCCGGGAACAGACGACTGCAAGATTGAAGTCAAAGTAGGCGACAAAGTAATCTTTGCCAAATACGGCGGGATGGAGATCAAATACGAGGGCGAAGTTTACACTATCCTGAGCCAGAGAGATATTATGGCTGTTATAGAATAATAGAAAAGAGGTATTGAAATGGCAAAAGAACTATATTACGGCGAGGAAGCCAGAAGAAAATTACAGGCAGGAGTTGACAAGCTTGCCGATACAGTTAAAATCACACTTGGACCAAAAGGCAGAAACGTTCTTTTAGACAAGAAATTCGGTTCACCGCTTATCACAAACGACGGTGTTACAATCGCAAGAGAAATCGAACTCGAAGATGCGGTTGAGAATATGGGTGCGCAGGTAGTTAAAGAAGTTGCAAGCAAGACCAACGACGTTGCAGGTGACGGTACTACCACAGCTACACTTCTTGCTCAGTCAATGATCAGAGAAGGCTTCAAAAACGTGGCCGCAGGTGCAAACCCTATGATTATCAAAAAAGGAATACAGGGAGCGACAGAGGTTGCTGTAGAGAACATCAAAAAAATCGCAAATCCTGTAGAAACAAAAGAAGCTATCGCACAGGTTGCATCTGTTTCGGCAGGCGATGCCGCAATAGGCGAGCTGATATCAGACGCTATGGAGCAGGTAGGCAAGGACGGAGTTATCACTGTTGAAGAATCAAAATCAATGGGCACAACTCTTGAAGTTGTCGAAGGTATGCAGTTTGACAGAGGCTATCTGTCAGCATACATGGTAACAGACACAGAAAAAATGGAAGCTGTTCTTGAGAATCCGTACATCCTGCTTACAAACAAAAAGATTTCAAACATACAGGATCTGCTGCCGCTGCTTGAACAGATTGTAAATACGGGCAGGAAGCTGTTTATCGTATGCGAAGACCTCGAGGGCGAGGCTCTTGCAACTCTGGTATTAAACAAATTAAGAGGTACATTTGAATGTGTTGCGGTTAAAGCTCCGGGCTTCGGCGAAAGAAGAAAAGCAATGATGGAAGACCTTGCTATTCTGACAGGCGGCACAGTTATAACCGATGAGCTGGGATACGACATCAAAGAAACGACTGTCGATATGCTGGGAACAGCAGCAACAGTTAAAGTTGACAAAGAAAACACAGTTATCGTAGGCGGCGGCGGAGATGCCAAGGAAATTCAGGACAGAATTGCTTCACTGAGAACCATGGCTGCTCAGACCAACTCCGAATTTGACAAAGAAAAAACACTCGAAAGACTTGCAAAACTTGCAGGCGGTGTTGCGGTTATCAAAGTCGGCGCAGCTACAGAGACAGAACTGAAAGAAAGAAAACTGAGAATAGAAGACGCTCTTAATGCTACCAAGGCAGCAGTTGAAGAGGGTATTGTTGCAGGCGGCGGAGTTGCTCTTGCAAACACAATTCCTGCAATTTCAGCTTATGTTGATACACTTTCAGGCGATGAGAAGACAGGCGCTCAGATTATAATGAGAGCATTAGAGGAGCCTGTAAGACAGATTGCCGAAAACGCAGGCTTTGAAGGCAGCGTTGTAATAGCAGAGGTTAAAAACAGAGATGCAGGCATAGGCTTCAATGCTGCAACAGAAGAATATGTTGACATGATTGAAGCAGGTATAGTAGACCCTGCAAAGGTTACTAAATCAGCTCTGACAAACGCAGCGTCAGCATCAGCGTTACTGCTTACCACAGAAGCAGGTATAGTAGACATCAAGGAAGACAATCCTCCTATGCCGCAGATGGGCGGAGGCGGAATGCCGGGAATGATGTAAACGCCTTAATAGTAAGACACTTGAACACAAGACCGCTCGGGAAACCGGGCGGTTTTTTGCGATGCAAAGCTTGTTTGTTCGCATAAAAAAGCATATAAATACAATTTTTGAGCAAATCAATATTCAAATATGTTGTCCGACCAACATATTAAAAAATTAGTTTGTGGTATACTCAATGCGATTATAAAATGTTTAGTATTTAATAAATGGGAGGATATTATGAAAAAAATACTTACAATCACATTAGCAGTTATTATGGCACTGTCAGTGACAATGCTGGCAGGTTGCGGCAGCAGTGATACTGCCACAACAGAAGAGAAACCGGAAGTAACAGTACTTGCTGCAGCAAGTCTTACAGACGCACTTGACGAGATAATCGCAGAGTATGAAAAAGATGCTGACTGCACTGTAACACCAAGCTATGCAGGCTCAGGAGATCTGGTACAGCAGATAAAGGGCGGAGCTCCTTGTGACATCTTTATCTCAGCTTCAAAGAGCAACATGGACGATCTTGAAAAAGAGGACTATATCAACACTGATACAAGAAAAGACCTTCTTGGAAACACTCTGACTCTTGTAGCTACAATCGAAAAGAAAGATGATGTAAGCATGGACAACCTTACATCAGACAAAGTAGGTTCAATTGCAATCGGTGAAATCGAAACAGTTCCTGCAGGCAAATATGCTTCACAGGTATTTGACAACATGGGTATAACTGATGATATCAGTGACAAGATTGTTTACTCAAAGGATGTAAGAGCGGTACTTAACTATGTTGAGACAGGCGATGCTGACTGCGGATTTGTTTACAGAACAGACGCACTCACTATGGATGACACAAAAGGCGCAATAATCGGTGATGTTGATGAAGAGCTTCACGACGCTATCGTATATCCTGCTGCTATCATGAAGGATGCTCCTCAGGCTGACTCAGCTGCTGACTTCTATGACTTCCTGCAGGGAGATTTCGCTAAAGAAGTATTTGAAAAATACGGATTCTCAGTAAAATAAGACAAGAAACAAAAAGTGAAATAAAATGTATGGACCAATTATTCTATCAATAAAAGTCGCGTTGCTTGCGACGGTAATAGCGTTTTTTCTGGGAGTGTTCTTCGCTTATCTGCTTACCAAGCGGAGAGTCCCGGGCAAGAACATATGGGAGACAATACTTATACTTCCGATGATTCTGCCACCGTCTATTGTAGGATATTTGCTTCTGAAAGCTTTCGGGAAGAGAGGATTCATAGGAGCCTTTCTTCTCGATACATTTGGCATCCAGGTAGTGTTTACCTGGATTGCTTGTGTTATAGCGGCAAGTGTAGTGGCTCTGCCGCTGATGTATCAGAATGCAAAAGGCGCGTTTCAGAGCGTCGATCCGAGTCTTGAGCTTGCTGCAAAAACACTAGGCAGCAGCCCCTTCAAGGTATTTCGTACAGTTACTTTCCCGCTGTCGGGTCCCGGCATCATAAGCGGTATAGTGCTTACATTTGCGCGTGCGTTAGGAGAGTTCGGAGCGACACTGATGCTGGCAGGAAACATACCGGGCAAGACTCAGACTATCCCGACAGCAATATATTATTCAGTAGTTACAGGCAAGGAAGACAAGGCTATGAGTCTTGTTGTGGTTATGGTGGTTTTCAGTTTCGCACTGGTATTCGGTCTCAATATGTGGCTGAAAAAGAGAAATCACAGAGACAGTACAAAGAGGTGAGCGGCATATGGGTATTTCATTCAGACTTTTGAAAAAACTGAACTATTTTTCCCTTGATATCGATTTTGCAATGGAAAACGAACTTCTTGTCATAGAGGGGGCTTCCGGTGCGGGAAAAACAACGATACTCAACTGTCTGGCAGGCATAGTGACTCCCGATGAGGGCGTAATTGATGTTGACGGCAGGGTTCTTTTCAGTCATGCCGACAGGATAAATGTTCCGGCAGAAAAAAGAAATATAGGCTATCTTTTTCAGAACTATGCTCTTTTTCCGCATATGACCGTAAAACAGAATGTGCTTTACGGGCTGAAAAACAAGAAATCATACAGGGCAAGAGCTGAAAAAAAAGAGCTGCTTGAGTATGCGGGATATATGATGGAAACATTAGGAATCGCACATCTTGCAGATAAAAACGCGACGGCAATATCCGGCGGTGAAAAACAGCGTGTGGCTCTGGCAAGAGCAATGGTGACAAAGCCGTCACTATTGCTTCTGGATGAACCGTTTTCGGCGCTTGATGAGAATACGAAGCAAAGAATATATGATGAGTTTATGGCATTCAGGGAGACGCTCAGGATTCCGACGATACTGATAACTCACAACCATCGTGAAACGGAGCTTTTTGCGGACATAAACATAACATTGAAGGAAGGCAAGGTGGTGCAGAATGAAGGAAGTTGATGTTAGGCAGGCTGTGGGAACCGTACTGGCTCACGATCTGACACAGATAATCCCCGGTGAATACAAGGGCGCAAAATTCAAAAAAGGCCATGTCATAACAGAGGAGGATATACCTTTGCTCCTTTCAATGGGCAAAAAGCATCTGTTTGTTCTTGAAAAGGATGATGATGATGTCCATGAGGATGAGGCGGCATACAGGATAGCATCTAAAGCTGCGGGCAGCGGCATTGAACTGTCGAAGCCGTCAGAGGGCAAGATTGAACTTCGTGCAGCCACAGACGGGCTTCTCAAAATAGACAGGGAAAGGCTTTTCAGACTGGTATCTCAGGACGAAATAATGTTTGCCACAATACATGAAAACGTAGTGGTACGAAAAGGCGACAAGCTGGCAGGCACCAGAATAATTCCTCTTTTTGTGGCGGAGTCTGTAATGCAGACAGCAGAGAAAACACTGGAGGCGGGGCCTCTGGTGGAGATTGTGCCTCTAAAGAATATGAAAGTGGGAGTTGTAACTACCGGAAGTGAAGTATACAACGGGATCATAGAAGATGCTTTCGGGCCGGTGCTGGTGAGAAAATTCGGAGAGCTGGGCAGCAGCGTTGAAAAACAGCTCTTTGCAGATGATGATGATGAGATGATTGCAGACTGCATCAGGCAGCTGGTTGACGAGGGCATGGACATTATCGGTATTACAGGCGGAATGTCTGTGGATCCTGATGACAGGACACCTTCGGGTATCAGGCGCGCAGGCGGAGAAGTTGTAAGCTACGGTGCTCCGGTGCTGCCGGGTGCCATGTTTATGCTGTCGTATATAGGTGATGTTCCTGTGGTTGGACTGCCGGGATGCGTTATGTACAGCCGTACCAGCATATTTGATCTGATTGTGCCAAGACTTCTGGCAGGAGAGAGAATTGCCAAGGATGATATAAACAGGCTGGCTCATGGCGGGCTGTGCCTGAACTGTGAAACCTGCACATATCCTGCGTGCGGATTCGGAAAAGCATAGATTTCTGCCTCGGAGCCATCTGACAGCAGGGGTTACTTGCAAA
>CAVDMD010000030.1:0-20517 GCA_963609975.1 bacterium
TAGATTATGACCCATCGGCAAAGGCAACAAAACGCTTTTTTGCTGCGGTACAGAATAAATTGCATTACAGCATTCATGGGCAAACTGCCGCCGAGGTGATTTATAGCCGGGCTGACGCAAAAAAGGAAAACATGGGGCTTACCAGTTGGGATGGCTCGCCCAAAAGTAAAATTCATAAATATGATGTGGTTGTAGCCAAAAATTATCTGTCTGAAGATGAAATGAATCAGCTTGCCCGAATCGTATCGGCGTATCTTGATTTGGCAGAAATGCAGGCAGAACGCCATATTCCGATGACAATGGCAGACTGGGAAGAAAGACTGAACGGATTTCTGAAATTGTGGGATAGAGAGATATTGAAGGATGCAGGTAAAGTTTCAGCTGAATTGGCAAAGATGCATGCTTTAAGCGAGTTTGAAAAATATAGAGTGGTGCAGGATCGTTTGTATCAGAGTGATTTTGATAAGATGATGTTTGAGGGAAATAGACCTGATAGTGGTATGACAGACGCAGCTGTTAATTTGGAAACGGAAAAAGGCGGTGAAACCATATGAGCAGATTAAAAGAACTTATTAAAGAACTTTGCCCTGACGGGGTGGAGTATAAAAATCTCGGTGATATTGCTATAATTTCTAGAGGAGGAAATTTTCAAAAGAAAGATTATGCTGAGAGTGGAGTGCCTTGTATTCATTACGGACAAATATATACTAGTATTTCACTTTTCAATTAGTTGTACATTTCCAATAATGTTTCGACTTTAACTGCTTCGGTTGAATCAATATCATCCAGATGCCATGTCCAGTGAAATACAACAGGCTCTGCATTAATCTCATCAAAATCTGAGTGGTATTTAATAAATAAAACGAACAAAAATAATTAGTTAAGGAAAATATATTTTTAGTCAAGGAAACTGGTCAAGGAAATATAGAAAAGATTGATACTGCTTGAAATATAGCCAATGAGCGAGCCTTGACTAAAATCTTTAACAATTAGTCAAGGAAAAAATGTTTTTAGTCAAGGAAACTGGTCAAGGAAATATAGAAAAGATTGATACTGCTTGAAATATAGCCAATGAGCGAGCCTTGACTAAAATCTTTAACAATTAGTCAAGGAAAAAATGTTTTTAGTCAAGGAAACTGGTCAAGGAAATATAGAAAAGATTGATACTGCTTGAAATATAGCCAATGAGCGAGCCTTGACTAAAATCTTTAACAATTAGTCAAGGAAAAAATGTTTTTAGTCAAGGAAACTGGTCAAGGAAATATAGAAAAGATTGATACTGCTTGAAATATAGCCAATGAGCGAGCCTTGACTAAAATCTTTAACAATTAGTCAAGGAAAAGCATTTTTAGTCAAGGAAATTGGTCAAGGAAATATGAAAAAGGCTGATACTGCTTGAAATTCAGCCAATGAGCCTTGACTAAAGTGTTTAATAATTAGTCAAGGAAAATATAATTTTAGTCAAAGTAGTTGCCTGAGTAATGATATATTGATTTTGAATAAATAATAAGTTTAATTTATTAGAGGAAGTATCTGTCAAAATTTTAGAGGCTAATACCGATTGGTTAAGGTATGCAGCTAAAAATCGCAATAATGAGAATACAACAGATGATTATGATATTCAGATTACATATGTGAAGCGTGAGGAGGGGTAGTTATATGCAGCAGGGGCTGTGAAAAAGGTGGGAAAAGTTTAATGAATACAGTATGTTTTCATAACCCTGATGAGGGAAACGGGTATTTAAGTAACTGGTACAGGGTGTCATTTAATGTTGACGGAATTGAGTTTTCTTCAATGGAGCAGTTTATGATGTACCGGAAGGCTATATACTTTATACTTGAAACTGATGATGTTGCATAGATAAAATCACCGGGTAGAGGTGTAACAGGTTTTGAAGAAAGCTCCTGGAACGGAATAGGGCAGATTATTGTCTATGAGGGACTTATTGCAAAATTTTCACAAAACGAAGAACTGAAAAAAATGCTTGCGGGAACCGGAAACGATATTCCGGCTGAGTGTGCGGTAAAAGACAGAATATGGGGAATATGCATATCGATGAAAGATCCGGACAGATTTGATAAAACCAAATGGAAAGGGCAGAATCTGCCGGGATATGCGCTTATGATGGCAAGAAGCAGATCAGGAAGAGTATGAAGTGTTGGAGAGTCGGATCAATCCGGCTCTTTTTGCTTGCAGAATTCAGATTACGATAAACAAAAAATAAAGCAGCAGGCATATTGAAATTATATTATATAGTAGTATAATAGTGTTGTGAATGATTGTTCACGAGAGGGTAATTATGTATAAAAAATTAGATGATGAAATTTTGAATAATATACTTGAGTCCGGCATTGATGAGTTTGTAGATAAGGGTCTTGGCGGCGCAAATATGAGAAGCATTGCCCGGCGCGCGGGCGTCAGTGTCGGAGTCATATACAAATACTACAGCGACAAGGACAGCTTTTTCAGAGCCTGTCTTGCTCACAGCCTGCAGCTTTTAGACAGCGTGCTTGCAGAGGCGGTGAACGAAGATGAGGATATTGACTTATGTATCAGAAAAATAGTGTATGCGCTTGTCAGGAATTCAGAGCAGCATTCAAACTACAATGCCATGTACAACGAAATAACGTCGGGAGGCTGCAGAGCCTATGCCGCGGAGTTTGCAGGAGAGATAGAGGCAAGGTCTGCAAAGGTATACAGACAGCTCATAGCCAAAGCACAGGAACAGGGAAAAATTTCAAAGGACGCAGACAGCGGTTCTCTGGCTTTTTTCTTTGACAATCTGCTTATGATGCTGCAGTTTTCGCTGAGCTGCGGATACTACAGGGAGCGTATGAAAATCTTCTGCGGAGAGGATGCGGACAAAAACGATATTGCCGAATATATGATTTCATTTATACAAAAAGCACTTATTAAGGAGGCGTAGTATGTATGTAATTGCTTATGACATAGGCACGACAGGACTCAAAACCTGCCTGTATTCCATAGAGGACAGGGTAAGCCTTGTGGCAGGTGCCTATCAGGACTATGATTTGTATATCCTTGAAGGCGGCGGTGCGGAGCAGGATGCACAGCAGTGGTGGGAAGCCATGTGCAGCACCACTCAGAAGCTGATAGCGCAGACAGAAATTGCTCCCCAAAAGATTAAAGGATTGTCATTCTGCTCACAGATGCAGGGGCTGGTGCTTACAGATGACAGGGCAAATGCGCTGAGGCGGCCTATGAGCTATATGGATCAGCGCGCTTCAAAGGTTATGAAATCCGTGCAGGGCAGGGGCATTACGGTATCGGGTGTGAATATTGTGAAGCTCATTAAATCGCTTGCAGCAACCCATGCAGCCTCCACGAGCGTCAAAGATCCTCTGTGGAAATACAAATGGGTTGAGGCAAACGAGCCTGATATTTTCAGCAGAGTGCACAAATGGCTCGATGTCAAAGAATACCTAATAGCAAGATGTACGGGCAACTTTGTAATGACAAAGGATTCCGCATATTCGACATTTCTTTATGATACCCGCAAAGGCAGAGAGGGCTGGAGCAAATCTCTTTGCAGAGCATACGGCGTTGATATGAAGCATCTTCCAAAGGTCATATCATCTACCGATGTTGCAGGAACTCTTACAGACAAAGCGGCGCAGCAGCTTGGGCTTGCCGCAGGCACCGATGTGTACGGCGGGGGAGGAGATGCCACTCTGATAGGCCTGGGTGCAGGCTGCACTATGACAGGGCAGACACATATATACTGGGGAACCTCAGGCTGGGTTGAAACTGTTACAGACAGACAGTATGTGGATATAGTGTCGATGATAGCCGCCATCATAAATGCTGAGGACGGTAAATACAACTACTTTGCCGAAATGGAAACTGCGGGCAAATGCTTTGAATGGGTCAAAAACCATCTGGCTCTTGATGAGATTGGAATATACCTTGCCAAAACAGATGTTGCCGATGACAGGGAAGGAATATATGAGAGCCTCTATGATTATCTTTCGGAAGTCATATCAGAGGTTCCGGCAGGTGCGGGAGGCGTGATATTCACACCATGGCTTCATGGCAACCGCTGTCCTTTTGAGGATCCGTCAGCTGCAGGTATGTTTTTTAACATAGGAATTGAAACAGGCAAAAAACAGATGATAAGAGCAGTTGTTGAGGGTGTGTGCTACCATCTCAGATGGATGCTGGAGTGTCAGGAAAAAAAGATAAAGACGTCACAGACCATAAGGTTTGCAGGCGGCGGCGCGCTGTCAGAGGTTACGTGTCAGATACTTGCGGACATTACAGGCAGGAGAATACAGACAGTGGCCGATTCCAAGGACGTGGGCTCTGCCGGGGCGGCAATCCTTGCAGGGGTCGGAGCGGGAGTGATTCCCGGTTTTGACAGTGTGGCGGAATATATACCGGCAGAAAAAACATTTGAACCTGATGCAGGCCTCAGAGCCGTCTACGAAAAAAACTATCAGGTGTTCAGACAGCTTTACAGAAACAACAAAAAAAGTTTCAGAATTATGAACAGGGAGTAAGATTATGGATACAGCAAAAGCGCAGGAGCTGGTGGCGGCAACCGGCAGGCAGCTTCTTGAAACAGGGCTTGTGGCAAGAACATGGGGCAACATATCCTGCAGAGTGGATGAAACCCGCTGCGTTATAACGCCCAGCGGACTTGACTACAAAAAAATGAAAGCAGACGATACAGTGATTCTCGACATTGAATCGGGCAGCTGGCAGGGAAACCGCAAACCGTCAGGTGAAAAGGGAGTGCATATGGCAGCCTACAGACAGTTTCACGATGCGGGGTTTGTAATACACACACACCAGAGCTATGCAACGGCAATAGGACTGTCGGGCTTTGACAGCCTCGATATTACCGATGATGAAACAGAGGCGCTGGGAGGTATGGCTCTTGCAGCCTACGGGCTTCCCGGAACCAAAAAACTCACAGGTGCGGTTGCAGACAAATTAAAAGAGGGCAGTCATACGGTGCTTATGGCTCATCATGGCGCACTTGTCTGCGGAAAAGATATGGACGAGGCAATGAACAGGGTACAGCTTCTCGAAAAAATATGCGAAAGAAACCTCAAAAATTTCAGCGGCAGCGGCAGAGAAGCAGTATTAAAAACAGCAGAGCTTGGCAGGCCTGTATATGCGCAGGCTGATGACATGGCGCAGATGATAGGTAAAAAAATCCCCGTTGCAGACAGTATGGCGGAAGCAGACAGACTTTTGCAGAAATACAATGCTGTCATTGTAAAAGGCAGCGGCGCAGCGGTCAGGGCAGACAGCGACGATGACAGAGAGGCTCTTGAGATGCTTGTTGAAAAAGCCTGCATCTGTCACCTGCACACGTTAAATGAAGCCTCACATACAAGACTTGGCGCATTTGATGTAATGCTGATGAACTGGGTTTACAAAAATAAATACTCTAAACAAAAGAACGGAGATAAATAAAATGGCGAGCAACAAACAAAAAGAAACTGCAAGAGTAATTAAATTTGTTCTGTTTTCCGCTTCGGCGGGAATAATAGAGCTGGGGTCGTTTACACTGTTAAACGAGCTGACAAAATGGAGCTACTGGCCATGCTACCTGATAGCTCTGATACTGTCGGTGGTGTGGAATTTTACTCTAAACCGGAAATTCACATTCAAATCGGCAAACAATGTGCCGGTGGCAATGGCAAAAATATTTGCTTTTTACTGCGTATTCACCCCGGTGACAACCATACTCGGCAACTATCTGGCAGAGGATCTGCTGTGGAACGAGTACATAGTTACAGGCATCAATATGGCGCTTAACATATCAACTGAATATCTGTATGACAGATTTATAGTGTTCAGAAAAACTTTAGATACAAACAAGGCTGCGCTCAAACAGCAGCAAAAGGAAAACGGAGGTGCTCAGAATGATTAAAAACTGCGGAATTACAAGATGGGATAATCCCGACGAGATAAACAGGCAGCTCAAAAATCTGACGGATCAGGAGATCTGGGAGGTTGACGATGAGTATTACAGCGATGTCATAATGAAATATTTTGATGAGAAATGCCGGGGCTCCAAAGCCATATATGAGGAGTCAAAGCAGTACATACCGGGAGGCGTGCAGCACAATCTGGCTTTTAACAAGCCGTTTCCTATGTGTATGGCCAAGACAGACGGCGCATATCTTTATGACTATGACGGCAACAGATATATAGATTTCCTGCAGGCAGGAGGTCCCACGATACTGGGAAGCAACTATCCTGCAATCAGAGAGCAGGTTATACAGCTGCTCAATACCTGCGGTCCCGTAACAGGACTGCTTCACGAGGCGGAGCTTCTGATAGCAAGAGAAATCAGCAGACATATGCCTAATGTCGAGATGTTCCGTATGCTGGGTTCAGGCACAGAGTCTGTTATGGCCGCGCTTCGTATAGCGAGAATAGCCACAGGCAACAAGCGCATAATCAAAATAGGCGGCGCATATCACGGCTGGTCTGACCAGATGGTGTACGGGCTTAAAATACCGGGAAGCAGGGCTCTGCTTGAATCTCACGGCATACCAAAGGGCGCGTACAGGACTACAGACGAGGTAAGACCAAACGACCTTGATATGCTTGAAAAAATGCTGAAACGAAACAGAATGAAAGGCGGTACAGCCGCAGTTATAGTTGAGCCTGTAGGCCCCGAAAGCGGCACAAGACCTGTGGCTCACGACTACAACAAAGGCGTCAGAGCATTGTGCGACAAATACGGTGCGCTTATGATTTTTGACGAGGTTGTAACAGGCTTCAGAGTGGCTCTGTCAGGAGCGCAGGGGTATTTTGACATAGTTCCGGACCTTACAATCTTCGGCAAGATAGTTGCGGGCGGTTATCCGTCGGCAGGCGGCGTCGGCGGCAAGAAAGAATATGCGCAGCTTATGGCTGCAGGGCTTGCAACAGGCAAGCACAGAGCCTATGTCGGCGGCACCCTTGCGGCAAATCCTCTTTCGTGTCTTGCAGGCTATACGGCAATAAAAGAAATCGAAAGAACAAATGCCTGTGAGATAGCAGGCAAAATGGGTGACAGATTGTGCGACGGCCTCAAACAGCTTATAGACAGATACGGGCTGCCTTATGTTGCATACAATCAGGGCTCGATAGTGCATCTTGAGTGTACGGGAGCCATGAGCTTTGACTTTTCATCGATGTCATTTGTAAAATCTGCACTGGGACTTCTCAAACACAAGGACATGATGTATGTAAGGAAAGACTCAATGGAAAAAATGGGCGCTGCATACATGGCAAACGGTATAGTCACACTTGCGGGAAGCAGGCTGTATACTTCACTGGCAGACACGCCGGAAATAATTGACGAGGCGTTAAACAGATTTGAAGAGGTATTCAGACACGTCAGAAAAACAGACAAGGGATTACTGAAATAGAGACAGATCAACAGCAAGGCGCTCTCAAATACAGCAGAGAGTGCCTTTATTTATTACTGATTCAACCCTCAGCAGGATAATTTGCGTTTGCTTATTGACAATAGTGGAATAAAGGTATATCATATACTTAGCACTCAACAAGATAGAGTGCTAACAACAGATAATGACCTAGGGGGTAAATATAAAATGGCAAAAAAACAATTCAAAGCTGAATCCAAAAAACTGCTGGATATGATGATCAATTCTATCTACACACACAAGGAAATTTTTTTAAGAGAGCTGATATCAAATGCCAGCGATGCTATCGACAAGCTGTACTATCAGGGACTTTCGGATGATAAGATGGGGCTTGCCAGAGAGGACTTTTTCATCAGAATAGATCTTGATCATGATGCGAGAACTCTTACAATATCGGACAACGGTATCGGTATGAACGACAAGGAGCTTGAATCAAACCTCGGCACCATAGCCAAAAGCGGTTCCCTTGATTTCAAGGAAAACAACGAAGCCAAAGAGGACATAGACATTATAGGGCAGTTCGGCGTGGGATTTTATTCGGCATTTATGGTCAGCGACAAGGTTGTCGTAACCTCAAGACCTTTCGGACAGGACAAGGCGTGGAAATGGACTTCCGAGGGCGCAGACGGCTATACAATCGAAGAATGTGACAAGCCTGACAGAGGCACCGAGATCGTACTGCACATCAAGCAGGATACCGAGGATGACAAATATGAGGATTACCTCAACCAGTATACAATATCGGGACTTGTAAAAAAATACTCCGACTATATCTCATATCCTGTTAAAATGGATTTTGAAACCACCAGAATGAAAGCAGGTACAGGTGTTGAGGACGAAAACGGCAATATGATAGAGCCTGAATACGAAACAGTAACCGAAACAAGAACTCTGAACAGCATGGTGCCTATCTGGAGAAAAAACAAGAGCGAGATAACAGATGAGGAGTACAACCACTACTACAAAGAGAGATTCTTTGATTTCAGCGACCCTGCCGCAGTAATTCACACCAAGGCAGAGGGGCAGATTTCTTACGATGCACTGCTTTATATTCCTCAAAAAGCATCGTTTGACTATTATACCAGAGAATACGAAAAAGGTCTTGCCCTGTATACTAACGGAGTGCTGATTATGGATAAGTGCGCAGACCTGCTGCCTGACTATTTCAGCTTCGTCAGGGGTGTTGTAGACAGCGCAGATCTGTCGCTTAACATTTCAAGAGAAATGCTGCAGCATGACAGACAGCTCAAACTCATAGAGAAAAACATCGAAAAGAAAATCCGAAGCGAGCTTCTCAAAATGCAAAAAGACGACAGAGAAAAATACGAAAAATTCTTTGAGGAATTCGGACCGCAGATTAAATTCGGCATTTATGACAAATACGGCATGAACAGCGATACCCTGCAGGATCTTGTGATGTACTATTCATCAACTGAGCAAAAGCCTGTGACACTCAAGGAATATGTTGAGAGAATGAAGCCTGAGCAGGACAAGATATATTATGCCTGCGGACAGAGCATTGCGATGATTGATGCGCTTCCTCAGACCGATGCTGTTAAGGCCAAGGGCTTTGAGATACTGTATATGACAGACAATGTGGATGAATTTGCGGTAAAAGCCATAGTTGACTATGATGGCAAGACTTTTGTAAACATCTGCACAGACAATCTGGATATGGACAGTGAAGAACAAAAAGAAGCTCTCCGGAAGAAAAACGAGGAGTCAAAGGATGTTCTTGAAATTATAAAGGAAGCCCTCGGCGATGATGTTGCCGAAGTAAGATTTACAAACAGGCTCAGAAACTATCCTGTATGCCTGACAAGTGAGGGTGAAATTTCAATAGAGATGGAAAAAACCCTTAATGCCATGCCTGCAGGTGAAAAGGTTAAAGCAAAAGTTGCAATGGAAATCAATGCAGATCACTCTATTGCAGACAAGCTCAAAGCCATTGCGGAGGACAAGGCAAAGCTTGCTGATTATGCAAAGCTTCTGTACGCTCAGGCAAGACTGATATCGGGTCTGCAGATAGAGAATCCGGCAGAAATAAGCGAGCTTATATGTGAGCTTATGTAAGCTAAAAACAACACAAAAGAAAACATTTCAAAGGCTATGCAGCAAAAATTCTGTGTAGCCTTTTTGCCCCAAGCTATGCTTGGCAAGGCAAGCAGTAGACTCTTACAACAGCTTGCATAGAGTCCTTGCATGAGGCCTGCCGCAATTTGCTCACACAAATTGGGCTAGGGCTTCAGCAGTAAGTTCTTAGCCAGCTAAAGCTGGAGAACTCTTGCATGAGACCTACTAAGGCTCATACTTCGCCAAGTTAGGGCTTCAAACGGACAGCAACAGGCGAAGCCTGTAGGAGCGAAGCGGTGCCTTTTTGCTGCTTTGCACAGATGTCGAATAATGTGACGAAATGACATGAAGAAAAATGGTATAATAAAATCTGTATTATGTTAAAAAGTTGATTGCAAGGGGAAAGAAAATGAAAAGAATAAGCAAAATCATATGTATCATCATAGCGGCAGTAATGATTGCAGCAGTTCCCGTATGCGGACATTCCGGCAGAACCGATTCATCGGGAGGTCACAGGGACAACAGAAATGCCAGTGGGCTTGGATATTATCACTATCACTGCGGAGGATATCCGCCGCATCTTCATAATAATGGAGTTTGCCCGTATCGCTCAGGCAGCACCGGCAGCAGCGCAGCCTCCAAGGTAAGCAAGCCTCGCGTTACAAAGCCTGCAAAGGTCAGAAACGTCAGAACATCTTCAACCTATGCGCTCAGAACAACTGTCAAATGGAACAGGGTATCAGGTGCTGCAGGCTACAAAGTGTATCGTTCAGCAGGCAGCAGCTACAAGTGCGTTAAAACTATAAATTCAGGCAGTACATTAAAATATACCGATAAAAGCGTTTTGGCGGGAAAAACCTATTACTACAAGGTAAGAGCCTTCAAAAAAGTAAACGGCAGCTATAAATACGGAAACTATTCATTATCAAAAAAAGTAACGACAAAAAAGAATAATCTGTATTTTGACTTTGACTGGGAGGACTATGAGGATAACAAAGAGGTTGGTCTTGACTTTGAAAGACTTTGGTACAGTTCGGGTTCTCTTTGCGCAGAGGTTGCAGTGAAGAACTGCACAGATAATACGATTGAACTAAGAGGTATCGATTCTATCAGAATGTACTGCGATGATAGCAGGATAGGAAGCGGCACATACTACAGCTTTGACTATAATGTAATACTGGCGCCGGGACAGATAAGCAGCAAATACAAGATTGTCTTTGACAGCAGCAGCAAAACCGATTTAATCAGAAAAGATAAGAACGGTGCATATTTCAGAAGTATATCAGCCATTGACTATGAAATTCAAAATGCTGATAATCAGCAAAGTAATTAGAGCATACATCCAAAGAGGGTATATACAGTAAAAGGTCAGCGTTTTGTTTTGCTGACCTTGTGTCTTTTATTCTGACTGCTGTTCGTATTCTTTCATTATGTCCACAGAAGCGGAGGCGCCTATCCGATCTGCTCCTGCCCTTATCATTTCCTGCACTGTTTTGAGGTCGCGTATGCCGCCTGAGGCCTTTACCTGTGCTCTGCCTGCTATGCGGTTTTTCATAAGCTTGACATGAGCTGCCGAAGCGCCTCTTGTTGAGAAGCCTGTAGAAGTCTTTACAAATGCTGCTCCCGCATCTGCCGCTATTTTGCAGGCCTTTGAAATCTCCTCGTTTGTAAGCAGGCAGGTTTCAAGTATCACCTTGACTATAGCGCCGTATTTTGATGCTGTTTCCACAACGCCTGCAATGTCGGAGGCAACATATATATAGTCCTTTGCCTTCATTGCGCCGATATTCATAACCATATCGATTTCGGATGCGCCGTCCTCGCAGCATTTCATTGTCTCATAGGCTTTTACCTCGGGGTTCATAGCTCCCAGAGGGAATCCCACCACTGCGGCGACCTTTATATCAGTTCCCTTGAGTTCCTTTGCTGCAAGGGATACATGGCAGCCGTTTACGCATACCGAATAAAAATCATATTCCTTTGCTTCCCCGCAGAGCCTGGTTATCTGCTCTCCGGTTGCTTCCGGTTTGAGAAGCGTGTGATCAAAATATTTACTGAATTGTTTCATTGATTACTCCTGTTAATAAAATACTACTATAGTGCAGCCCGGTGAAATGTTGTTAAACAGTATCTCGGCCTTGGCAGGCGGCAGATTTATACAGCCGTGACTGCCGTTTGTCTTGTAAATTGTCCCGCCGAACTGATTGCGCCATGTGGCATCGTGAAGGCCGTAGCCGTTAAAGAAAGGCATCCAGAATGAAACCTTGCTTTCGTAATCGGTACCTTCGTTTTCATTGCCGCCTCTGAGCATGGCATTGCGCTCTTTGTACTGCAGCATATAGGTTCCGACTATTGTTCCTGTTTTTTCCTTGATGCAGCCGCTTACAAACGGAGAATCCACAACAAGACTGCCGTTTTTGTAATACCACATATGCTGCAGGGTAAGGTCAACCTCGACATAAGTACCGACCACATCGCAGGTGCCATCACGACCGTTGCCTTTCTGTGCGTATACAGGCTCTCTTGTGACATCCTTGCCGGATTTGAGATCCTCTGTAAGCTGCTTGACTTCGGCATTCTGATCTATCAGATAGCCGTAGGTGCCTCCGTATACGGTGACAGGGCCTCTTGCCGTTGAATTGAATACCCTTGTGCCGCTGCAGGTGTTGTATTTATATGCAAGCCCTGCGACATACTCCGAAACCGCTTCCTCGTCTGTTACGATATTGCCCTCGTCATCGGGATATATCATTTTGTTGAGCTGCTCAGGGGTGAGCGTTTCGGTCTGACTTCCGAAAGTATATGTTATTTTTTTGGTCAGATAAGTATTGCAGTAATCAAGTATCTGTGAAATCTCCTCACTGTCTTTTTTGATTTCCGGCTGCTTGTAAAAATCCGATGCGGTGAAGTCAAGCTGCATTTTCCCTGCAGCCACACGCTTGAGGACCGCTTTTTTGAGTGCTTTTCTGTCTATATTCTCGCCGTAGACCTCAGCCACCACATTGAAATCGGTGTTTGACATATCCACATATGCGTTCTTTGATTTTGTCTTGCCGACATTTTGAGCTTTAACAAAATTTTTAAGTTCGCTTTTGAATTCCTTAGTGGTTTTTTTGACCTTCATAGGGAACTCGATATCGTAGGATGAACCGAATATGTGCGCTACGCCCCTGAAAAATCCTGCGTCTTTGACGACGCTGTCGAGCCTGTTGCCAATGGAATAAACTGTGTTTTGCATAGGTAAAACAGCGAGAGTGCCGTCTTCGCTGACGATTTTGAAATCCTCGGAATTCCATTTGTCTGTCAGCCTGCGAACCGCTTTCTCTTTTGATATTCCTGAGCAGTCCACACCGTTTATAATTGTGTTTTGGGGCAGAGTATCTGAAACAGAGGCTTTGTGGCAGGCGTATTTCCATATGCCAAATACTGCCGCCGCAAAAAGCAATATGCTTAGAATAATAATCAGTGTCTTTTTCATTATGTCCTCTCTAAACTCAAAAATTAAATATATTCTATAATATATCGGGCTGATTGAGAAGTGACTTGAACAAAAAAACTCAAAATTGCCTTATAACTGCCTTACAGTCTGAAATCTACGGGATTTCCGGCGATTATAGAGCCCGGTGTTACAAGGCAGTCAAAACATAATATATGTACGCCGCAGGAGTCTGCTTTGCGCAGAGCCTCGCCAAACGCCGGGTGAGTTTTGTAATTGGGTGTAAAAAGGCTGATGCCCTGCATCTGAATCACAAATACTATAACTGCGCAGTACCCCTCGGATGCGGCTCTGCAAAGCTCCTCGATATGCCTTACTCCTCTTTCGGTGGGAGCATCGGGAAACATGGCAGTACCGTCTTTTTCAAGGGTGACCCCCTTGACCTCGACAAGCCCTCTTTTGCCGTCTTTGTCCTCTGCATAGAAATCAAGACGCGAGATGCCGTATGGGATTTCAGCCTTTACAGTTCTCAGCGCGCCCATTCCCGGAAGACGCAGTGCTCCGCTTTGAAGCGCTTCACGCACCACTTTGTTTGGAGCCTGAGAGTCCATATTGACAAGAGTATTGCCCTTCATAACGCAGATAAGAGAATACCTGAGCCTGCGGCTTCCCATTCTGCCCGAAAAATCCTCAAGATATACGACTGCGCCGGGAATCAGAAGCTCCCTGCAGCGGCCTGTGTTTTTAACATGAGCGCTGAAAATTTCTCCGTTTATTTCAACCTCTGCCACAAACCTGTTGGGTCGTGATATGAATTTGCCTTTTACGATATTTTTGTATTCCATAGCCTGTAGTATACTACAGAACCTGCTTTTTTTTCAAGAAGAAGCTCTGCAAGGTTTTCATAATGCGTAATTTGTAGTATACTCATAATAAATGTTTTGTTTTAAGGAGAAATTTATGTTTACATCACCGGGGGCTGTTGCCTTTGAACTGTTTGGAATGGATATAAGGTGGTACGGCATCTGCGTGGCTGCAGGAGTGCTTACAGGTACGGTACTGAGCTATTACAGAGCGCCGAAATTCGGAATATCGAGGGACAATCTCATAGATGTGCTGCTTGTAGCTATTCCTGCAGGGATTGTGGGAGCCAGACTGTACTATGTAATATTTAACTGGCAGATTTATGCCGGAGATTTTATGAAGATAATAAATTTCAGAGAGGGCGGACTTGCCATACATGGCGGACTGATACTGGGAATAACAGCAGGAGCCTGTATGTGCAGACATCACAAAATTTCGCTTCTCAACCTGCTGGATCTTCTGGCGCCGGGCTTTGCGATAGGGCAGGCTATAGGCAGATGGGGCAATTTCTTTAATTCCGAGGCTCATGGGGGACCGACGGATCTGCCATGGGCTGTAATAGTAAACGGGCAGGGAGTTCATCCGACATTTTTGTATGAATCGCTGTGGTGCCTGCTGCTGTTTGTATTCCTGATGCTTATGAGCAGGGATATTAAATTCAGCGGTCAGATTTTCTGCCTGTATGCGGTGCTGTATTCCGCAGAGAGATTCTTTGTAGAGGGACTCAGAACCGACAGCCTGATGATAGGACCGTTCAGGCAGGCGCAGGTGCTGTCACTTTGCGTGATAGTGATATTTGCAGTCCTGTATATACTGCTTGGCAGGCGAAGCAGACATCGCAGAAGTTGAAAAATCCGATAAATTGTGGTATTATGAGATGCTGTGCAGATGCTGCCGCCTCTGCCGGTATCAGAGCAGACAAAGCCCGCAGCAGCGGGCATAACGAAAGGAAAAAGATATGAAACTTGGAATAGTGGGACTTCCCAATGTAGGCAAAAGCACATTGTTTAACGCAATAACAAAAGCAGGAGCGGAGGCTGCAAATTATCCGTTCTGCACAATAGAGCCAAATGTGGGCGTTGTTGCGGTTCCCGACGAAAGACTCAAAGTGCTTACAGATATGTATAATGCCAAAAAAACAATACATACGACTATAGAATTCTATGATATTGCAGGACTTGTAAAGGGCGCATCAAAAGGAGAGGGACTTGGCAATAAGTTTCTGGGACATATCAGAGAGGTTGCCGCAATAGTTCATGTTGTAAGATGCTTTGACGACCCCAATGTGGTTCATGTTGACGGCAAAATCAATCCGGCATCGGATATAGAGACAATAAATATGGAGCTTATACTTTCGGATATGGAGCTTCTCGAAAGAAGAATAACAAAGACAGCCAAAAACCTCAAAGGTGACAGGAGCCTGCAAAAAGAGCTTGATATTCTAAACAGGGTTAATGATTTTCTCGGCGAGGGCAGATCCGCAAGAGCCATGGAGCTTACTGATGAAGAGGCTGAATTTGTAAGAGGTCTTGACCTGCTTTCGTACAAGCCTGTTATATATGTGGCAAATGTATCCGAGGAGGATGCCGCTGCAGAGGATAACGAATACATTGCGCAGGTAAGAAAAATAGCCGATGATGAAGGCTCGGACGTGGTTGTGGTATGCGCAGGCATAGAGGCTGAAATATCAGAGCTTGATGACGAAGAAAAAGCAATGTTCCTTGAGGAGCTTGGAATTGCGGAGTCCGGTCTTGACAAACTGGTTAAGGCTTCATATCATCTGCTCAACCTTATTTCTTTCCTTACCGCAGGAGAGCCAGAGGTAAGGGCGTGGACCGTGACACGCGGCACCAAGGCTCCGCAGGCTGCAGGCAAAATACACACTGACTTTGAAAAAGGCTTTATCAGAGCTGAAACCATCGCCTATGACAAGCTGATAGAATGCGGCGGCAATCTTGCTACTGCCAAAGAAAAAGGTCTTATCAGGTCAGAGGGCAAGGAGTATGTTGTCAAAGACGGTGATGTAATGCATTTCCTGTTCAATGTATAAGCCGGACACAGAAGGCAAAATCTTGCAAAAATCACAAAGTGTTAGTAATTATTGACATTGAAATCGGAAATATGTAAAATAAAAAGGTATGAATAAAATATAAAGAGAGAAAGAAGGAAGGAAGTAAAATGAACAACGGACTTGAGAAAAAATACGGTCTGCTGACAGCAATAGCCATGGTTGTAGGTATTGTAATCGGCAGCGGCGTATTTTTTAAGGCACAGACAATTTTAACAAAAACAAACGGCAATATGCCGCTGGGCATACTCGCATGGATAGTGGGAGGCTGCATCATGCTTTCGTGTATTCTTGCATTTTCGGTAATGGCTACAAAATACGAAAAAGTAAACGGCATTGTTGACTATGCGGAGATTGCGGTAGGCAGGAAATACGGATATGCGGTAGGCTGGTTTCTGACATTTATATATTATCCGACGCTTACATCAGTGCTGGCATGGCTGTCGGCAAGATTCACACTCGTATTTATAACTTCAGCATGGCCTGATTTCCCTATGATGGTACCGGCAGCAGAAGGCGGCTGCGTTATAGGGCCTGAATGTATGGCTATGACTGTATTTTTTATGTGTGCGGCATACTTCGTAAATGCCATTTCGCCTAAGCTTGCAGGATATTTTCAGGTTACAACAACAGTAATCAAGCTGATACCTCTTATCCTGATGGCTGTAGTGGGCGTAATCTGCGGTCTTGTATCAGAGGACGGCGTGCTTATAGAGAATATGACAACAACAGGCATTGACATGGCAGAAACAGCAACGAGCAATCCTCTGTTTGCGTCAATAGTTGCAACCTCGTTTGCATATGAGGGCTGGATTATAGCAACCTCCATAAATTCAGAACTCAAAAATTCAAAGAAAAATCTCCCTATAGCTCTTGTTGTGGGCGGACTTATCATAGTTGTAATATATATTGCATACTACATAGGCGTTGCAGGCGGAGCAACAGTAGAGCAGCTTATAACCGACGGAGCAACGGTTGCATATATTAATGTATTCGGCAAGGTATTCGGAACAATACTCAACCTGTTTGTAGCTATTTCGTGCATGGGCACACTGAACGGACTTATGCTTGGCTGCACAAGAGGCATATACTCGATTGCCGCAAGAGGCGAGGGACCTAAGCCTAAACTGTTTGCGCAGGTTGATCCCGAATCAAACATGGCAAACAATTCGGCTATACTCGGACTGATGATGTGCGGTATCTGGTTCCTGTTTTTCTACCTTGCAAATCTGGGAACAGTCAACTATCTGGGATTCTTCGGATTTGACTCGTCAGAGCTTCCTATAGTTACAATATATGCCATGTACATCCCTATATTCATAGGCTTCATGAAAAAAGCAACAGAATTCGGAGGAATCAAAAGATACCTTATTCCGGCACTTGGACTGTGCGGCTCGATATTTATGGTTATAGCGGCAATATATGCTCACGGAATCCAGCCTGTTCAGGCGGCAGCAGCATCAGGCGGCGGGTTCATATGCCCGATACTCGGTTATCTGTGCATCTTTGCGGCAGTAATGATAGTGGGACTTATTATCGGAAGAAAAAACAGAGAATAATATGTTTTATCAGAAGACAAGGCAGCAGCCTTGTCTTTTATAAAGGAGTTTGAGATGATTGAATTTTTACTGAAATATGCGTCGTCAGAGCCTGTTTCATTTCATATGCCCGGGCACAAGGGCTCCGGGCTGTACAGGCGGCTTGGCTACGGCAGGTGGCTGGATAATTTTATGGACTGTGACATTACCGAAATACCCGGTGCAGACAATCTGTTTCAGGCAGAAGATGTGATAAAAGATATACAGGACAGATATGCGAAGCTTTATGACTGCAAAAGGTCTTATCTTCTTATCAACGGTACAAGCGGAGGACTCATAGCCGCAATACTTGCCTGTGTGCCTTCGGGCAAAAAACTCATTATGGCCAGGAACTGCCATAAGTCAATATTCAATGCCCTGACCCTCGGATGTATTGAACCTGTGTACCTTTATCCGGAGTTTGATGAAGCCTGCGGCATAGCAGGCGCAATAAGCCCTGACGAGGTAAAAAAACTTCTGGCAGAAAACCCCGATGCAGAGGCTGTGATACTGCCAAGTCCCAACTATTACGGCATATGCAGTGATATTGAGGCTATTGCAAAGGTCGTTCACAGCGCAGGCAAACTCCTTATCGTCGATCAGGCTCATGGCGCACATCTTCATTTTTTCCACAAATACGGCGCCGGAGCAGGTATGCCAAAGTCAGCGGAGGCAAGCGGAGCAGATATTGTGGTGGGAAGCACTCACAAAACGCTGGCATCTCTCACCCAGTCTGCAATACTGAACCTGTGCAGCGACAGGGCAGACAGATATGTTCTTGAGGACAGACTGCAGGCTGTGCAGAGCACAAGCCCGTCTTATGTTCTGATGGCATCTCTTGACATTAATGCGGAGCTGCTTGAAAACCACGGGCGGCAGCTTATGGAGCAGTGGCGCGAAAATCTTGACCGGTTTTACAGAGAAGCCTCAAGGGTAAAAGGACTTAAAATTATGAAGTCCGATATGATGGACGATACCAAAATCAACCTTGATATGGGCGATTACGGTATCAGCGGCAGTCAGCTTGAGAAACTGCTGAAGGAAAAAAGCATATATACGGAGCTTAACACAGGCGATATACTTATGTGCATGACAGGCATAGGCAATACTCACAGTGACCTTGAAAAGCTGCTTGAAGCTCTATCGGAAATCGCAGACAGCCATGAACTTGCAGATAGAGCGGATATGCAGCGAAAGATAGTTATACCAAAGGGCGGTAAAATGCACACTGTACCTGAATACAAGGAGTATGTGAGTCTTGAAGAAGCGGCGGGCAGAGTATGTGCAGGCTCCATAATACCGTACCCGCCGGGAATACCTTTTGTATGTCCGGGAGAGGAGATAAGTGCGGAAACCTGTGAATATATCATGCAGCTGCGGGCCGCGGGAGAAAAGGTTATAGGGGTAAATGACAGGAATGAGATACTTGCAGGCAGGAAATATTAGAATGAAATGATGAGGAGCAGCCTTATTACCAAAAACTTTTGATAAAAACCACTTCTGACTGTTTCTGTGCAGCTGTTGAAACTTCAGTAAGCCTAACATCTGCAATATTTTTTTTATGTGAATATTCCTTTGAAACCTGATGTATGGTATAATAACTATGTTTAATTACCAACAGATTCAAGGGGACATAATGAAAAAATTTACAGGGGCGGGAATGCAGATAAATACGGGTGCCGGAGGCTGCTGCGAATGCGGCTCGGATATGAACCTCAGACTCGAAAGACCTTCAGTGCTTCTCCACAGCTGCTGCGGACCTTGCAGCACCGCTGTAATCGAGCGTCTGCTTTCGGATTACAGTATTACGGTATTCTTTTACAATCCCAACATTACAGAGGCGGATGAATACGAGCTGAGGCTTGATGCCCAGAGGAGGGTCATAGACAGATTCAACGGCGGCGACAGGTTTATCATCGACAGGATAGGACTTGTCGAGGGTGCCTACAGACCCGATATGTTTCTGTGCAGTGTCAGAGGTCTCGAAGATGAGCCGGAGGGAGGAGCAAGGTGCAGTGTGTGCTTCAGGCTGAGGCTTGAGGAGACAGCCCGCAGGGCAAAGCTGGGCGGCTATGATTTTTTTGCAACCACGCTGACCGTAAGCCCGCACAAAAACTACCCCCTTATATCGCAGACAGGCAGAGAGATCGCAGACAGCTACGGCATAGGCTTTCTTGATATGGACTTCAAGAAAAAAGCCGGATTTCAGAGAAGCATAGAGCTGTCAAAGGAGTTTGGACTTTACAGACAGAACTACTGCGGCTGCAGATTTTCACGATGGTTTGACAGACCTGATTCAGAAGATAAATTATAACTTACAACCAGAGGAGGACATTCAATGTCAAAACTAATAATTCCCGAAGGCTATATGCCGGCTGTTGACTATATGGAGTCACAAAGGGCAATCAAAAAAATCAAAGACTTTTTCCAGCAGGAGCTGGCTTACGGTCTTTCACTCAGACGTGTTTCGGCACCGCTTTTTGTAATACCCGAAAGCGGACTTAATGATAATCTTAACGGCGTTGAGAGAACTGTGCAGTTTACGATTAAGGACATGGACGAGCAGACAGTTGAGATAGTGCAGTCCCTTGCCAAATGGAAACGCATGGCTTTAGGCAAATACGGCATTGCCGCAGGAAACGGCATCTACACCGATATGAACGCCATCAGGAGAGATGAGGAGCTTGACAATCTTCACTCCGTTTACGTTGACCAGTGGGACTGGGAAAAGGTAATAACAAAAGAACAGAGGACAGAGGAGTACCTGAGAGAAACAGTTACAACCATATACAACGCCCTCAAAAATCTCGGAGACTATGTCAATAGACTCTACAGAGATATACAGACAGAGCTGCCTAACGAGATTACTTTCGTTACAACTCAGGAGCTGGAGGACAGATGGCCCGACAAAACTCCAAAAGAAAGAGAAAACCTCATAGCAGAAGAAAAAACAGCAGTATTCATTATGAAAATAGGCGGAGCTTTGAAATCCGGCGAAAGGCACGACGGCAGAGCACCCGACTATGACGACTGGGAGCTTAACGGAGATATAATTCTGTGGAACGAAGTGCTTGGCATGGCAT
>CAVDMD010000031.1:0-20345 GCA_963609975.1 bacterium
GTGAAAGATAATAGGTACCAAATGGCTACATTAGATTACTATAACAACAATGCTGACTTGTTTATCTGTGATACTAAAGATGTTGAATTCAGTGATATACAGAAGGAATTTGCAGCATATCTGCTACCCTGTTCAGAGATTTTAGATTTAGGCTGCGGCTCAGGGCGTGACTCTATGGTGTTTATGAAAATGGGGCACAATGTAACTCCGGCAGACGGTTCAGAAAAACTATGTGATGCGGCAGCGGAGTATCTTGGCATACCTGTAAAGCATATGCTGTTTCAGGAACTTGATGAGCATGACAGGTATGATGGAGTGTGGGCATGTGCCAGTATACTTCACCTTAAATACAGTGAACTTCCCGATGTGATAGACAGGATAGTCAGAGCACTTAAACAAGGTGGTGTTTTTTATGCTTCCTTTAAGTATGGCGATTTTGAGGGAGACAGAAACGGCAGATACTATACCGATATGAATGAGAGCAGATGGAATGAACTGATGAACCTTAACAAGGAACTTGCAACTAAGAAGATATGGATTACAGGCGATGTCAGAGCAGGTCGTGAAAATGAAAAATGGTTCAATGTTATAGCAGTTTTAGACAAAAGAGGCTGATTATGGAGAATCTGAAAACCGGAGGCTATGAACTGTCCGAGAGCTGTTCATACCCGAATGGCGGCAGAAGTGAATATTATGTTAAGGGAGGTACAGCCGTTATCGTTGACTATGATATATGCAGAGTGAATGATGATAAGGCTGCTTTTCCTTATTCCCTGATTACCGAAAAGCAGAACGCATATATGAAAGCCTATGACAGAGTATACAGATTTATGGCAGAGGATATAAGGGGGAATATTATTTATGAGGGACATCAGTATGATGATGCGGGTTTTAATGCCAAAGTACCTGACAGAGGTGATATTGCTGAGCCTTCGCCTCTTGAGATGCTGTTTGAGGACAGCTTTACAGCCGTATACGGAGCTGACAGCATTAAGTACCTGAACAGAGAATACGGAATATCTGACTTTGAGGGCAACAACTATTTCCTTGATTACTATATCAGCACAGATTCGGGCAATATAGCGGTAGAGGAAAACGGCATCACATATCATCACCCGCAGATTATAGGGGAGACAAGATACAGGAGACAGCTTGACAAGCAGAATCTTTGCACAAAGTGGAATATCAAGCTGTACAGGTTTTCCACAGAGGACTGCCGTTTCAAAGAAAAAATGGAAGATGACATACGCAACTTTATAGGGAGCAGCTGTGACAGCTTTGAAGCAGGCGGTCTTACGGCTGCCAGAGAAGTCGCTTTGTATGAACATCAGGAAAACTGTCTTGAAGAAATAGCAGCCTCACGGGAGCATGGCAAAAAAGCGTTCCTAATTGTACTGCCCACTGCAAGCGGCAAATCAAAAATAGTTGAGGAGGATATTAAAACCTTTGCACATGGCAGAGATTCATTCAGGGCGCTTGTAATGGCTCCAAACATTAATATAGTTAATGACTGGAAAGAGCGTATAACAGCTTCTCTGCCGGAATATCGGGACTGTACAGATGTGGTTACATTTGCATATATGTCAAGGAACTACGGCCATTTCAGTAATGAGTTCTATAACTATATAGTAATTGATGAGGCTCATCATGCGGTGGCTCCCGTCCTAAAGCGCGTCATACAGTATTTCACACCTGAATTTATGATAGGAATTACTGCTACAGACCAGAGACCCGACCGCAAAAAGCTGGAGAGCATATTCGGCTCATACAAAACCGGACTTTCACTTCAGAATGCAATGGAGCAGGGAATAATTGCACAGGCGAGAGTCTACAGAGTCGAATCAAACATAGATTTGAGCAGCGTCAGGATAAACGGCAGAGAATATGTCAATGCAGATCTTGAGAAGAATATCAGGGTGGTGTCAAGAAACGAGCTAATAGCCGATGTTATTGAAAAATATTTCAAAGACGGCAAGGCGGGCAGTAAACAGGGACTTGTATTCTGTGTCAATACTGAGCATACAAGAGAGATGGCGAGGCTTATTAATAAAAGAGGAATAAGCGCGGCAGCCTATTCGAGCAAAGAAAAAAACACAGAGCAGATAATGTCTGATTTCAAGGACAGAAAGATAAGATTCCTGTGTGCCTGCAGTATGATTTCCGAGGGCTGGGATTATCCGGAGCTTGGCATAATAGTAATGGCAAGACCGACTCTTTCGAGGGTGCTTTATATGCAGCAGATAGGCAGAGGTCTGCGCAAAACAGAAACAAAATCAGATGTATATATTATAGATGTGGTGGACGAATACGGAGCAATGGTGAAGCCATGCTCTATGCACTCAATATTTCACAATGCACTCTATGTGCCGTTTGCCCCGATTACAAAGAGGAACTTCACACCGGGGGAGCTGATTGAAATTGACGGAATACACGAATATGTAAACAGAATCACCGAAATAGATATAGACAGCTTTGAGGACAAATACGGAGATTATCTCAGCGCTGAACAGCTGGCAAGAGAGCTGTTTGTAAGTACGGGTACGGTAAACTCATGGATTAAAAAGAAAAAAATCATACCTGCGGCAGCACTGCCCTTCGGAAACAGGAGCATATATCTTTTCAGCCCGGAGGATGCGGCTTCGATACGCAGGGAACTTGATATTCCTGTGCATGATGACACTACTGTATACAGGGATTTCTTTGACTTCCTCAATGAAAGAGATTATACTTTATCATACAAGATGCCGTTTCTGCTTTCACTGATTGACAACCTGAACAGCATCGGAGAAGCTGAGATAGACAGAGTGCTTGATGACTACATTGCCTTTTACAGAGACAGGCTTGACAGAGGCCTTGCGGCAGACAGAGCCTCGTGCCCGTATACATATGAGTATCTCAGCGACAGGAAAGCTGTAAAAAAGAATATGCTTGCAAACCCGTTCGAGAAATTCGAGAGAAAAAGATTTATGTATTACTCTAAGGATCTTGGCAAGCTTGCACTGAATACTGCGCTTTTTAACAGCCTGAGCAGAGAGGATTTCGACAGAATCCGAAATCAGATGAAAGAGGACCTGAAAGAATACTACAGCAGTATTGAGAATTAACAGAAGAAAGGAACTGATACAATGGAATCAAGAGTAAACAAGGCAGCGGAGAACCACAAAAAAGGATATAACTGTGCGCAGGCAGTAGCGTGTGCATACTGCGATCTTGCAGGGATTGATGAAGAAACCATGTTCAAGGTTACAGAAGCCATGGGGCTTGGCATGGGCGGTATGAACGGCACCTGCGGCGCTGTTACAGGAGCCTGTGCCATAGCAGGTATGCTTAACAGCTGCGGAGATCTGGACAAGCCTGTAAGCAAGGGCGCCACATATAAGGTGAGCAAAGAGATAAGCAACAGGTTTTTAGAGGAGACAGGTTCTCTTACCTGCAGAGATATAAAGGGCGTTGATAAAGGTAAGATCTTAAAAAGCTGCCATGACTGCGTTAAGGATGCGGCAAGGATTCTTGAAGAAGTATGTTTTGCAGAGTGATGGCTCAGGTGGGAAATTACCGGGTTAAGGTGGATTCTGCACAAAAGCAAATGTGCTTAATTAAGGAGCTTATCAGGGTTATACCGGCGCAGGCAGTCACCGCACCTTCGTAACTTTGGAATTGCCGGAACACTGCACCGGTAGGAAATATTTTTCGGGTGTTAAGCAAAAACGCTTGACACCTTAGTTTTGTGTGATATAATATACTGGTGTCAAGCTGCAATACTTGATACTAAAATGGAGGCGCATATGTTTGATAAAATCACAGAAGTAAGTCTGCTTTATGATTTTTACGGACAGCTTCTTTCAAAAAGACAGCAGGAAGTAATGAGCCTGTATTATGAGGAAAACCTGTCCTTATCGGAGATTGCGGAGGAGTTTTCAATATCAAGACAGGGAGTGCATGACGCTCTCAAAAACGCAGAGAAATCCCTGCATCAGTATGAAGCCAAGCTGGGGCTTGTAAGCAGATTTGAAAAAAGCCGCAGCGCTGTTGAGACGATTGACAGGCAGATTGAAGCAGTGATAGATAAGAACAGAGACAACAGCGATCTTGTCAGCAGCCTTGCAAAGATAAGATCAGTTATTGATGAGATGGAGCAGTAATATGGCATTTGAAGGTTTATCCGAAAAACTGCAGGGAGTCTTCAAAGGACTCAAAGGCAAGGGCACCTTGTCCGAAGCAGATATCAACAATGCAATAAGACAGATAAAGCTTGCACTGCTTGAAGCAGACGTGAACTTCAAGGTTGTAAAGGAATTTGTTGCAGCCATCAAAGACAAGGCACTGGGCGAAGAGGTAATCAAAAGCGTAACTCCGGGACAGCAGATAGTCAAAATCGTAAACGACGAGCTGGCTGCACTGATGGGCGGAGCCAACAGCAAACTGACCTATTCACCGAGAGGCTTTACAGTATACATGATGGTCGGTCTGCAGGGTACAGGTAAGACCACAACCTGCGGCAAGCTGGCAAACTACCTCAAAAAAGAAGGCAAAAAACCGATGCTGTGCGCGTGTGACGTATACAGACCTGCGGCGATAGATCAGCTGGAGGTTGTAGGCCGCAGCATAGATGTTCCCGTATATGTGAACAGAGACAGCAAAAAACCCGAAAAAATCGCAATGGAAGCGGTCAGGCAGGCAGAGGTCAAGGGCTACGATGTCCTTATAGTCGATACTGCCGGCAGACTCCAGATAGACGAGGAGCTTATGGAAGAGCTTGTGAGGATCAAAAAAGAAATCAAACCTCACGAAATACTTCTGGTACTTGATGCACTTACAGGTCAGGATGCCGTAAATGCGGCAGAGGGCTTCAATGACAGGCTGGGTATTGACGGTATCATTATGACCAAGCTGGACGGCGATGCCAGAGGCGGCGCGGCTCTTTCGGCCAAAAAAGTCACAGGCAAGCCTGTTAAATTCATAGGTACGGGCGAGAAATTCGATGCGCTGGAGCCTTTCCACCCTGAGAGAATGGCAAGCAGAATACTGGGCATGGGCGATATTGTTTCGCTGGTAGAGAAAGCCCAGGATGCGATAGACGAAGAAAAAGCGGCCAAACTTGAGGAGCGTATCAGAAAAAACGCATTTACCCTTGAGGACTTTTTGGATCAGATGGGACAGATCAAGAACATGGGCGGCATAGGCGGTATGCTTGACATGATGCCGGGAATATCCGCCAAGCAAAAACAGGAAGTCGACATGGAAAAAGCCGAAAAAGAATTCGTTCAGATGGAGGCCATTATCCTTTCGATGACCAGACAGGAAAGAGACAACCCGTCAATACTCAATTCCAGCAGAAGAAAACGTATTGCGGCAGGCAGCGGCCAGACCGTTGCAAAAGTAAACAGCCTTATCAAAAGATATGAAGACACCAAAAAAATGATGAAGCGGTTTACGGGAGGCAAATTCAAGAGAAAAGGCGCCTTCAAAGGTATGTTCTAGTTCAAAAACTTAAACAGTTTTAGATATATTTAATACAGTTAATATTTAGGAGGATTATAATGGTAAAGATCAGATTAAAGAGAATGGGCGCTCACAAAAAGCCTTTTTACAGAATAGTTGTTGCGGATTCAAGAACACCAAGAGACGGCAGATTCATAGAAGAAATCGGTTACTACAACCCTATGACAGAGCCTAAGGAAATCAAAATCGACGAAGAAGCTGCAGCAAAATGGCTTTCAAACGGTGCGCAGCCTACAGAAACAGTTAAAAAATTGTTCAAAAACTCCGGAATTATTAAGTAAGGAAGCGGTGAGTATATAATGGTTAAACTGGTAGAGGTGATTGCAAAATCACTTGTAGAGAACCCAGATGCCGTTGAAGTTACAGAAAAAGCCGGAAAAAATTCTACAATAGTAATTGAGCTTAAAGTTGCACCGGAGGATATGGGCAAGGTTATAGGCAAACAGGGTAGAATTGCAAAAGCACTGAGAAGCGTTGTAAAGGCAGCGGCAACTAAGGCAAACAAAAAAGTAGTCGTGGAAATTGTTCAGTAGACAAGACATGGCGTTAAGCACAGGCACATATATCTGAACTGATATATGTGCCTGTGTACTATACAGGTATTTATTATGGAAAAAATAAAAATAGGACAGATTACCGGAGCCGTAGGACTCAAAGGCGAGATTAAGGTTTATGACTACGGCGAGGATGTTTCAAGATACAAAAATTTTGAAGCGGTATATATAGATGATACAGAGTACGGACTCAAAGCAGCCAGATCTCACAAAAACATGGCTGTGCTGCTGCTTGAGGGAATATCAGACAGAGATATGGCACAAAAACTAAAAGGGAAGGACCTGTATATAGACGAGGCGCAGCTTCCTGAGCTTCCGGAGGGCGTGTACTATATCAGAGACCTGATAGGCTTTGACGTGGTATCTGATGAGGGAGCTCATATAGGCACGCTGGAGGATATATTAAAAAACACGGCCCAGCCTCTTTACAGGGTCAGGACAGATGACGGCGGCAGTGTATATATTCCGGGAGTGGATGAATATATTCTGAATACCGATACTGCAGGCAAGATTATAACAGTGAAATTGATTGAAGGACTTTTGGACTTATGAAAATAGATGTGCTTACGCTGTTTCCCGAAATGTTTGTGCCGGTTACAACCTCAAGCATACTGGGAAGGGCAGCCGAAAAAAACCTTATAGATATCAGGCTGACAGACATCAGAGAATACACAAACAATAAGCATCGCAAGGTGGACGATTATCCTTTTGGCGGGGGACAGGGCATGGTTATGATGCCTCAGCCGATATTCGATGCCCTCAGAGCCATCGGAGCAGAGGGCAAAAAAATTCTGTATATGTCACCAAGAGGCAGAGTCCTTGACAAGGAGAAAATACAGGAGCTTTCACAGCTTCCGGAATTTGTAGTGCTCTGCGGTCACTACGAGGGTGTTGATCAGAGGGCTATAGATTTCTGGAATATGGAGGAGATTTCAATCGGAGACTATATTCTTACGGGAGGGGAGCTTCCGGCAATGGTGCTGATAGACTCTGTCGCAAGACTTATCCCCGGCGTGCTGTCGGGCGAGGACTCCGCAATGGAGGAGTCTGTATATTCGGGGCTTCTGGAGTACCCTCAGTATACCCAGCCCAGAGAATACGAAAATCTGCAGGTGCCCGAGGTGCTTCTGTCGGGTCATCACAAAAACATCGACCTGTGGAGATTTGAAAAATCGATTGAGCTTACCAGAGATGTAAGGCCTGATCTGTTTGAAATCTACTGCCGTGAGAATGCTTCGGAACTTGACAAAGCCGAAAAAAAAATTCTCGAAAAAACAGTAAACAGAAAATAATGTATTCATCGGCCGTTTGTGCAGACTGGCTGGTGCTTTTTATGTAAATATTGAGTTAAAATAATTGAAATATACATTACACTGTAGTAAAATTACTTAGGGGTATACTTATGACTAAGCCAAAAAAGAGAAACAGATTTATTTATTTATATATACTCATAGTTCTTGTTCTGTGCTTTGTTATATATCTGCTTCCGAAGCTTTCGGACACAATGACCAAAACAGTAATTGCAGAGCATGGCACAATAGAGCTTTCGGACGAGGTGCAGTGCTATGCAGCCAGAACCGAGAAGGTATATACGGCAGGCAGCTCAGGGCAGACAGAATACCTCGTTGACGAAGGCGAAAAAGTCCGCAAGGGCACCAGAGTCCTGAGGATATCCGGCAGCGGCTCGGAGGAAACATCAGATAAATACTCATCTGTGCTTGAGAGGCTGGGCAAAGGCGCTAAGCAGTCCGACAGCTATATCACAGCCACCAACGGAGTAATCAGTTACTATATAGACGGATATGAGAGTGCATTCACCTACAAAAAAATCAAAAAAATGACCCTTGATCAGGTTAAGGACATACAAAACGACTATATGAATCTGTCCCGCAAATCAGTCCTCAAAGGAGAGCCGGTATACAAAATCTACAAAAACGAGAAATGGTACATGGTTTTCTGGATAGACGAGGCATCCGCAGCCGACTACAAAGAAGGCAGTTCGGTTACGGTCAGACTCAAAGACGGCGAGATAGAAGCAGAGATAGACAGTGTGACGCAGCAGGAGGACAAATTCAGAATAATCCTTGCAAGCAACAGATATTACAAATCCCTTGCGTCTCTCAGAACAGAGACAGTGACCGTCATAACTCACACGTGTTCAGGTATTGTTGTGCAAAACACCTGTATCACCGAAGAAGACGGACAGAAGGGCGTATATGTCAAAAATACCGCAGGGGAATATGTATTCAAACCGGTGCAGATACTTCTGCAGAGCCAAAAAGAATCAGTTCTGACGGCAGATCAGTACTATGACAGCGACGGCAATGCAGTATCGACTATAGCAATTTATGATGAGGTGCTGAGAAATCCATAATACGAAAGGAAGTGCGTTTAAGTGGGAAGCATCAGAGAAAATATAGACGCTGTTAACAGAATCAAGGGACAGGCAGCGGCAAAATCGGGCAGAGAGCCGGAGGAAGTGCTGCTTTGCGCGGTTACCAAAACGCGGACCGCAGAGGAAATCAACGAGGCCATAGATGCGGGCATTACAGATATAGGCGAAAACAAAGTCCAGGAGATAATGGACAAGTTTGACAGCGTCAAGCCTGTCAGATGGCACATGATAGGGCATCTTCAGACCAATAAGGTTAAATATATAATTGATAAGGTTTCAATGATTCATTCTGTTGATTCACTGCATCTGGCGCAGGAAATCAACAGACGCGCTGCGCAGCACGATATTGCCATGGACATACTTATCCAGGTAAACTCCGCGCAGGAGGAGAGCAAATTCGGCATTGCGACAGACGAAACAGAGGGAATGATAAGGGATATACTTGACAAATGCCCTAATCTGAGAATCAGAGGACTTATGTGCATTGCACCGTTTGCGGCAGACCCTGAAGATGTGAGAGTTTATTTTGCTCAGGTCAAAAAACTGTATGACGAATACGGTAATATAGAGCACAAAAACCTCGATTTTAAATATTTATCAATGGGAATGTCCCATGATTACGAAGTTGCAATTTCAGAAGGTTCCAACCTCATCAGAGTGGGAACCGCGATATTTGGAGAAAGAGACTACAGCAAAAAATTATAGGAGGACAGTAAGTATGGGTTTTGTAGACAAGTTTAAGGATCTTGTAGGTATTGAGGATTTTGATGAAGAGGAAATCACAGAAGAAGAAATCAGGGAAGCGCAGAGCAGAATGGAAAAAAGAGAAGCTCAGCCCCGTACATCTTTTGAGCCTCGCAGAAGCGAAATAAAAGAAAGCAAGGTGGTTAATATGCAAAAAGGAACTACTGTAAACACACATCCGTTCAAAATGGTTGTTTTAGAGCCAAAGGGATTTGAAGAAGCGCCTAAGCTTGTTGATAATCTCAAAAGCAGGAAGCCCGTTATAGTTAATCTGGAGAGACTTGAATCAGACACAGCCAGAAAAATCTTTGACTTTTTAAGCGGAGCGACATATGCGCTCAACGGCAATGTCCAGAAAGTCGCAAACAACATATTTGTATTCGCACCTGAAAACGTTGACATCAATTCAAGCGTGGATCACAAAGGCTTTGAATTCAGCAGCCAGATGAAAAGATAAGGAGCGATAATGGTATTACTCGGCAAAGCGATAGAAATTGTTTCTAATGTTCTGTTCGGACTTCTGGTTGTAAGAGCGCTCTGCTCGTGGCTTATGGGTGGCAGCAGACCGTGGGTTCAGACCGTATACAGAATATCTGCAGGTCTTACTGAGTTTCTTGTGGCACCCTGCAGAAAACTGACATCGAAATTCAGCGGCGGTATGTTTGACTGGTCACTGCTTCTTGCGTGTCTTGTTATTATGCTCGCAAGAGATATACTGCTGAGAATTGTGATGATGCTGTCATAACAGAAAGGATACAAAATGATTACACCTGTTGACATAGAACAAAAAGAATTTACAAGAGGAGTCAGAGGATACAGGGAAGAAGAAGTGGATACGTTTCTCAACCTTATAATTCTCGAAATGGAAAACCTCATCAGAACAAACAAAGAACTCTCCGACGAAAACAGCAAACTCAAAGAAGAGCTTGCCACCAGCAAAACTACGGAGAGTGAGGTTTTAGACACCCTCGAAACAGCCAAAAGGCTCATGAACGAAATATCGGCAAGCGCCGAAAAGCGTGCTGAGGTGCTTCTCAAAAACGCAGAGCTTGATGCGGAGCTTATCAAGCGTGAAGCGAGAGAAACCTCCGAAAGATTTATGGACGAAAGCAGGAGCATACGTACCAGAGTTTCATCTCTCAGAGAGAAATACAAAAACCTTCTTGAAGCAGAGCTTGAAAGATTTGATATGCTGAGTACAGATATTTTTACAGAAGCGGACGAAATAGTCAGAAGTCTGCCCGAAGAAAACCGGACTGTCAAAGCGGGAGGAGAAGCTGATTCTGCAGACAGGGCTGACAAATCCAAAACTATGATTAACATTAGATAAGAGGAGCAGGGGCGATTTTGCCCCGTATTTTCTATGTATTTGATTTTAATAACTGCAGGAATCGTTGCTCTCGATCAGCTTGTCAAGCATATAGTGGCAGGTTCTATGGCGCTGGGTCAGACGATTCCGGTAATAAACAGTTTTTTTCATATAACCTATATACACAACGACGGTGCGGCTTTTGGCATTATGGCAGGCAAGGCGGCGTTTCTGATAGGGCTTCCGGCTGTAATGATGGCTGCAGGGATAGCTGTTCTTATTCTTTTCAGAAACAGACTGGAGCCGATTGCGCTCATCGCCATAGCTCTGATTACGGGCGGCGGTGCAGGCAACCTGATTGACCGCAGCGTTTACGGATATGTTATAGATTTTATTGACTTCAGAATATGGAACCCCATATTCAACATAGCGGATATAGCTGTATGCACAGGCTGCGGCCTGCTTATACTCTATCTGCTTGTTATAGACGGCAGGAAAAATGGAAAATCTGATAAAAATAACAGTTGAAGACGATGTTAAGGGCAGCAGAATCGATGCTGCTCTTGCCGGCAGTGTGCAAAACCTTTCAAGAAGCGCCATTCAAAAACTCATAGAGAAAGGCAGCGTCAGCCTGAACGGACAGGTATGCACAGAAAAAAAACAGAAGGTAGATGCCGGAGACTCCATAGAAGTGCTGGTGCCGGAGCCAAAAGAGCTTGATGTGACAGCCGAAAACATACCTCTTGACATCGTGTACGAGGATGATGACGTGCTTGTTGTAAACAAGCCAAAAGGCATGGTGGTTCACCCGGCTGCAGGCAACTATACGGGCACGCTTGTCAATGCCGTAATGTATCACTGCAGAGGGAGGCTTTCCTCCATCAACGGAGTTATAAGGCCGGGGATTGTTCACAGAATAGACAAGGATACCAGCGGCCTGCTTATGATAGCCAAAACCGACGAGGCTCACAAAAGCCTGGCGGCACAGCTCGAAAAACATACAATCAGAAGATCATATCAGGCAATAGTATATAACAATTTTACAGAGGATGAAGGCACGATTGACGCCCCGATAGGCAGAGATCCGTCAAACCGACTCAGACAGGCTGTCACATACAGCAATTCCAAAGAAGCATATACGACCTACAGAGTGCTCGAAAGATTCGGCAGATTCACCCTTATAGAGGCGGTGCTCAAAACAGGCAGGACACATCAGATAAGAGTGCATATGGCATATATAAAACATCCGCTTCTTGGCGATACTGTATACGGTCCCTCAAAACCGCTTTACGGCGCGAAAGGTCAGATGCTTCATGCCAAAACGCTGGGATTTGTTCATCCGTCAACAGGAGAATATATGGAATTTGACAGTGAGCTTCCCGAAGAATTCAGAGCAATACTCGAAAAACTGAGGAGGGACAGGTAATATGGGCAAAAAAACATTCAAAGGCGGAGCCATGCTGAATCCTGTTCCGGCCGTAATGGTAAGCTGCGGCAGCAGTAAGCCGAATATCATTACAATAGCATGGACGGGGATAGTGAACTCAAACCCGCCGATGACATATATATCGGTCAGAAAAGAACGGTATTCACACGATATAATTAAAGACACGGGAGAGTTTGTAATCAATCTGTGTACTGAGGAACTGGCATTTGCAACTGATTTCTGCGGTGTCAGATCGGGGCGTGACACAGACAAATTTAAGGAAATGAAGCTGACTCCTGAGAAATCAGAAATTGTCGGCTGTCCGATGATTAAAGAATCACCGGTTAATATAGAATGTCGCGTGCGCGAGATAACAGAGCTTGGCAGTCACGATATGTTTATTGCGGACATTCTCAAAGTCCATGTTGACGAGCAGTATATAGATGGTTCAGACCGCATCAGGCTGGATAAGGCTTCGCTTGTGGCATACAATCATGGAGAATACTTCGGACTCAGGCGCCAGCCGCTGGGCAGATTCGGTTTTTCTGTGATGAAGCCAAAGACGCGCAAGCGTATCAACAGAGAAAAACAAGGGGGAAAACGCCGAACCGGTATCAAAAAGTGACATAGATTTTTACAGTAAGCAAAGCCAACCCGAACGATATTTTTCACATATCCGTTTTCCCATAAAATTAATAAAGTAAAGGACGGAAGCTCTTAAAAAGTATCTTTTAAATAATGGGCGCAGCTGTCGCAGAGGTATTCGCCCTTAAAAGCGATTTCCCCGTAGGGTGCGCCACAGATACAGCATATTTTTTTCATTTTTTTCTCCTTAAAAGAATTTACCGGTTCAGCGATAAACCTAAAATAATACATTATCAGAGACCGTTCAATAGTAGCGGAGGCAAACGGTCCCATAATGTAATAACTCGGACTTTTACTGTCATTAAATGAAAGGAGCTTGATTTATGCACAGAGAAATAAGTATAAAATCCTCGAAGCAGGGTCTTAAAGCCTATGAGTTTTCCTGCAGCAGCCCGAAATATATAATGTGCTGCATACATGGCATAGGCGAGTATTTTCTGAGATACGAAAGAATGGCGTCCATACTCGAGGGCTACGGTATCAAAATGATAGGTATGGATCTGAGAGGTCACGGCGCCACAGAGGGCAAACAGGGTCACTGCGCGCCCAGAACAGAGGTGCTTTCGGATATAGACGGCCTGCTGGAATATGCAATGGAGAAATATCCGGGAATACCGATTGTGCTTTACGGCCACAGCATGGGAGGCAACATAGGTCTTGACTACAGATACAGAGGCAGACTCAATGCAGTACCTTCAGCCTATGTTATATCCGCACCGTGGATTAAGCTTGTAAGACCTGTGACGGGAGCTTTGTATCACATGGTAAACTTTATGTCAAAGCTGCTGCCCTCACTTACAATAGGCTCAGACATAGATGAAACCATACTGGGAAATCCAAAGCTTGTGACCGGCTACAGCAATGACCCTATGACTCACAACAAAATAAGTCTGCAGACGGCTATAGAAGGCTTCTCAATCGGCAATGCTCTCTATGACGGCACCTGGGAGCCAAAGGGCAAAGGCTGTGAAAAACCGCTGCTGCTGATGCATGGCGATGCAGACAGGATATGCGATGTGAACGGCTCACGAAAGCTTGCAGATAACGAAGGCGAAATATGCACATATATAGAATGGCCCGGCCTCTATCACGAGATTCATAACGGAGGACCCGAAAGTACAGGTGAAGAGGTAATAAACAAAACAGGTCAGTGGATAGCACAGACAGTGAAATAAAGAGGTATTACAATGGAAAAGAAAAAAATATACGGAATCAAACGCGAAATAATATTTATGGCAATAGCCCTGATAATTATGGGAGCTGTCTTTGTCATATTCCCTGCAGCCAGCGCAGTAACCATATGCTATATAATAGCCGCAGCACTGTGTGTATGGGGAATCACAAGACTTGCAGGCTATTTCAGAACCAGCAGAGTCAACATATTCGGCTCATACGGACTTGTGCAGGGAGCAGTGCTTATAGCCGGCGGCATATTCATATTCATAAAGCCGGAATTCCTTGCAGGCTTTATAGTTACAATCATAGGAATCATAATGCTTGCCGACGGCGTGCTCAAGATACAGTATGCCGTTGACCTTCTCAGAATCAAAGGACAGGGCTGGTGGATCATACTCCTTACGGCAGTTATAATGGCGGCTGCAGGTATAGTTGTGCTGTTTAATCCTTTTGCAAGCGCAGTTGCGCTTATGACCTTTGCCGGCATATTCCTCATAGCAGACGGCATAGCGGATATAATCTCACTGCTTTATATTTCAAGAAAGATAAACAGACTCAAAAAAGCCATGGAAGAAAAGGTAAGCGATATTATAGATGTTGACTTTGTAGAAAAATAAAAATTTTGATAGCAGAATGTAAAAAGCGTGCCGGAGATTGACACGCTTTTTATGCAGGAATTTAATTCCGGATATTTTCACTTTTTATCATTCGAGTTTTTGTTGTACCGAGAAACTTTATTTGTTTTTGAATTCAGGAGTTCTTTTTTCGAGGAATGCCAGCATACCCTCCGATTTGTCCTGTGAAGCAAAAGGTGCAGTGAACGCTTCCATTTCAAGAGCGCTTGCTGTTTTCATATCAAGACCGTAACCGTTGTTGATAACTGTCTTGGTAACCGCAACCGCGATAGGAGCCTTTGATTTAATCGTATCTGCAAGAGCTTCTGCAGCAGTCATAAGCTCATCAGCAGGGACAACTTTTTCGACAAGTCCTATTTCGTATGCCTCCTGCGCCCCTATAACCTCGCCTGTCATAATCATAAGCTTGCCTTTGGCCTTGCCTACAAGACGCGGGAGTCTCTGAGTGCCGCCAAAGCCGGGTATGATTCCAAGGCCTGTTTCGGGCTGTCCGAATTTTGCTTTTTCGGAGGCGATTCTGAAATCACACGCCATTGAAAGCTCGCAGCCGCCGCCCAGCGCATATCCGTTTACTGCGGCGATTACAGGTTTTTCGATGGCTTCTATGAAGTTCATAAGCCCATGTCCTTTAATCATCATGTTTCTTCCCTGAATAGGGTCAAATTCGTACATCTGAGCTATATCGGCGCCTGCAACAAACGCTTTGCCCTCACCTGTAAGGATTACAACTCTGACGTTTTCATCTTCGTTTGCTTCCGTAAAAGCACGGTGAAGATCGTCAAGCACCTGCATATTCAGCGCATTCAGAGCCTCAGGTCTGCTGACCGTGATATAGGCTGTATTGTTTTTGACTTCGTATTTAACTGTTTCGTACATATTAAAACTTCCTTTCTGTATATAATATAGGCAGGATATGCCGTTTTCCGCTGTATGTATGATAACATATATACGGCAGGGTATGCAACGCATACTTATCTGTGCAAAAAATTTTGAATGTGAATTTTTGTGAGGAATATCATATGTTTTTCGCAGAACTGCATACGATAACTGGAAATCACCGCAATTAAGTCCACATTTTAGACAAATAAATAGAATAAGTGTACTTGAAAACAGTGTTAAGGTTATGTATAATCTAATTTGTAGAGGTATCTCTGCAACTAATGCTTTGAGGAGAACAAAATGGAAGACACAATCAAAAAAATACTCAAAGAGAAGGTAGACCCGATACTTGCCGCACATTACGGCGGAGCAACGCTCACAGCAATAGAGGACGGTGTTGCATACATCAGATTCACAGGCGCCTGCGCACAGTGCCCGTCGGCACAGGATACTCTGGAGCAGGTGGTAAGAGATGCAGTAATGAGCGAGTGCAGTGATATTAAGGATGTCAGACTGGACACGACAGTAAGCGAAGATCTGCTGGATATGGCCAGAAAAATCCTTAACCATGAGATTTAGTTTTAAATGAACATTTGCTGATCAATAAGGAGATGGATTTGTTCTAAAATATAAAAAGGAGTGATTTTATTATGCTAATGACAGGCGAACAGTATATCGAGAGCTTAAGAAAAATGAAGACAAGAGTTTACATGTTTGGTGAAAAGATTGAAAACTGGGTTGATCACCCAATCATTAAACCTTCAATCGACTGCGTTAAGATAACTTACGACCTTGCACAGGATCCTCAGTATGCTGATCTTATGACTGCCAAATCAAACCTTACAGGTGAAACCGTTAACAGATTCTGTCATTTACATCAGAGCACTGATGACCTCAGAAAAAAAGTTAAAATGCAGAGACTCTGCGGACAGAAGACAGCTTCATGTTTCCAGAGATGCGTAGGTATGGACGCTTTCAATGCTGTATATTCAACTACTTTTGAAGTAGACAAGAAATACGGAACTCACTATCACGAAAACTTCAAAAAGTTTTTAACTAAAGTACAGAACGAAGACTTAGTAGTAGACGGAGCTATGACTGACCCTAAGGGCGACAGAGGACTTGCACCTCATCTTCAGAAAGATCCTGATCTTTTCGTACATATCGTAGAAAAGAGAGAAGACGGTATCGTAGTAAGAGGAGCTAAAGCTCACCAGACAGGTACAATCAACTCACACTGGCACATTGTAATGCCTACACAGGCTATGGGCGAAGATGACAAGGCTTATGCAGTATCATTTGCATGTCCTTCAGATGCAGAAGGTATGTTCATGATCTACGGAAGACAGTCATGCGACACAAGAAAATTAGAAGACGGTGCAGATGTTGACCTCGGAAACAAAAAATTCGGCGGACAGGAAGCATTAGTAGTATTTGATAACGTATTCATTCCTAATGACTGCATCTTCTTATGTGAAGAGTTTGAATTCGCAGGAATGCTCGTAGAGAGATTCGCAGGATATCACAGACAGTCATACGGCGGATGCAAAGTTGGTGTTGGCGATGTTATCATCGGCGCTGCTGCACTTGCTGCTGACTACAACGGAGCACAGAAAGCTTCACACATTAAGGATAAGCTCATCGAAATGACTCACCTTAACGAAACATTATACTGCTGCGGTATTGCCTGCTCAGCTGAAGGATATCCTACAGAAGCCGGCAACTACCAGATCGACCTTCTTCTTGCAAATGTATGTAAGCAGAACGTAACAAGATACCCTTACGAAATCGTAAGACTTGCTGAGGATATCGCAGGCGGATTAATGGTAACAATGCCATCCGAAAAAGACTTCAGGTCAGACCTCAAGGTAGGCAGAAACGGCGAAACAATCGGAGAAATCTGCAACAAGTTCTTCGCAGGTTCACCGGCTTGCACAACTGAAGAGAGAATGAGAGTTCTCAGATTCTTAGAGAACATCTGCTTAGGTTCATCAGCAGTTGGATACAGAACAGAGTCATTACACGGTGCAGGTTCACCACAGGCTCAGAGAATTATGATTGCAAGACAGGGTAACCTTCCTGCAAAGAAAGAATTAGCTAAGGCTATAATCGGAATTAAATAATTTCGGGGATTTAAGGGGACGGAGAATGCTCCGTTCCCTATATTCAAATTAAGAGGAAATATTTAACATATGAAATGCGGTGTTAGATTTTGCGGCGGCTGCAACCCCAGATACGACAGGGGAGAGGCGCTGAACCAGATAAAAGACAGACTCAAAGACAGCGACATCGAGTTCAGGATAACACAGGAAGACGAACAGTATGATGACCTTCTTATTATAGGAGGCTGTACCAACTGCTGTGCAGGCTATGACCAGTTCAAATGGTCAGGTAAAATCAGAAAAATGTGGGCGGCAGAGCATATAGAGAAGATTATAAACGAGCTGCAGAGCGGCTTGTAGGTATATATAAAACAGGAGGACACAATAAATGGGTTGGAAAGAATATTATGAAAGCAAAATAATGTCAGCAGAAGACGCCGTAAAGATGATTCATTCAGGCGACAAGGTTGTGCTTGCACACTGCATAGGTGAACCGCCTGCACTTGTAGACGCTATGGTTGCAAACCACGCAGCATACAAGAATGTAGAGGTTTCACATATGGTAAGCCACGGTTCGGGCGGATACACAAATCCTGAATATGCTGAGAACTTCCATACAAACGTATGGTTTGCAAGCGGCAACACAAGAAAATGCATAGAAGCGGGCAACGGTGATTTTACACCTATGTTTTTCCATGAGATTCCGATGCTTATGAGAACCGGCGACATCAAAGTTGACGTGGCTATGATAATGGTAACTCCACCTGATGAAAACGGTAAAGTTTCGGCAGGTGTATCGGCTGACTATACTGTTCAGGCGGTAGAATCGGCAAAGGTGGTACTTGCGCAGGTTAACAAAAATATGCCTTTTACATACGGAGACGCTATATTTGACGTAGAGCAGATTGATGCGTTTGTTCTTGCTGACACTCCGCTTGTAGAGCTTCCGCCTGCAAAAATCGGACCTGTAGAAGAAGCTATAGGCAAAAACTGTGCAGAGCTTATCAATGACGGAGATACTCTGCAGCTTGGTATCGGAGCTATTCCTGATGCTGTATGCCATCAGCTTACAAACAAAAAACATCTGGGCATACATTCAGAAATGCTTGGTGACGGACCTATCCTGCTTTATGAGGCAGGAGCTATAGACAACAGCAAAAAAGCTATAGATACAGGTAAATTCGTATTCAACTTCGCTATGGGTTCAAAGAAAACATATGACTTCCTTGACCACAACGAAGAATGTCTGCTCAAAGTTGCCGACTATGTAAACCACCCTATGGTAGTTGCACAGAATCCTAATACAGTAAGCATCAATGCCTGCATAGGCATCGACTTCTACGGTCAGGTTGCGGCAGACACTATAGGCTACAGACAGTTCTCCGGAGTCGGCGGACAGGTTGACTTCATAAGAGGCGCTGCCATGGGACAAAACGGCAGAGCAATAATCGCAATGCCGTCAATTACAGTAAAAAAAGACGGCACTAAGCTTTCAAAGATTACTCCGCTTCTGGGCGAGGGTCAGGTTGTTACAACTTCAAGACACGACATTGACTATGTTGTAACAGAATACGGCGTTGCAAAGCTCAAGGGCAAGACAGTAAGAGACAGAGCGAGAGCTCTTATCGACATAGCTCATCCTGATTTCAGAGATGAACTCAAAGAAAGCTTCAAAAAAATGTTCAAAACAGAATATTAATTATATAGGTTAAGTTAAAGTTATTTATTAATTTCGGAGGTATTAAAATGCAAGCATTAAGAGTAGTTCCTGCAATCCATTATTTCGACACTTTTAAGGATTTCAACGAAGAATTCAAATTAGGCAAGGGAGATATCCTTGTAACAAATCAGTGGATGTATGATCCTTATGTTAAGCCGCTTGGTATAGATATGCCTGTAATTTATCAGGAAAAATACGGTGCCGGCGAGCCTACAGATGAGATGATGGACGCTATGAAAAAAGAAATGGACAAATATGAATATGACAGAATCATAGCTTTCGGCGGCGGTACAATCGTTGACTGCTGCAAGGTTTTAGCATGTGATATTCCTGACAAGGTAGCTGACCTTTATACAGGCAAGGTGGCTCCTAAGAGAGTTAAAAAGCTGGTGGTTGTTCCTACAACCTGCGGTACAGGTTCAGAGGTTACAAATGTAGCCGTAGCTTCAATTCCGTCACTTAACTTAAAGAAGGGTATTGCTGACGAGCAGACTTACGCTGACATCGCAGTGCTTATTCCTGAATCACTCCAGGGACTTCCTGATAAGGTATTTGCTACTTCATCAGTAGATGCTTTAATCCACGCTGTAGAAAGCTTCCTTTCACCAAAGGCTTCACCTTTCACAGAAATGTATTCATTAAAAGCCATCGAAATGATTATGAACGGATACAAGAAGATTGTTGCAGCAGGCGGCAATACAGCAGCAAACAGAAAACCTTTATTAAAGGACTTCTTAATCGCTTCAAACTATGCAGGTATTGCTTTTGGTAATGCAGGCTGCGGAGCAGTTCACGCTTTATCATATGCTCATGGCGGCGCTTTCCATATTCCTCATGGCGAAGCCAACTTCATCTGCTTCACAGAAGTATTCAAGATGTATATGAGAAAACAGCCTAAGGGCAAAATCGAAATCGTTAACAAGATTTTAGCAGATGTATTAGGCTGCAGCGAAGCTGATGTATATACTGCATTAGATGAATTCTTAGGCAAGATCATCGAAAAGAAACCATTAAAAGAATACGGTATGACAGAAGATCAGATTGCTCCGTTTGCAAAATCAACAGTAGACAATCAGCAGAGACTTCTTGGCAACAACTATGTATTCTTAAGCGAAGAGGAAATTGCAGAAATCTTTGCAAATCTGTACTAATATACACAAAGCAGACAATGTGCGGCTGAGAAATCAGCCGCTTTTTTGCGTTAGGGGGTCAATTTTTGCAAAAAAACTGCTTGAAATTTCATTCAAACCATAGTATA
>CAVDMD010000032.1:0-20332 GCA_963609975.1 bacterium
AGTACGGATTTATAAGTATCAGTCTGTTCACAAGGTCCGCCTCCTTTACAGTACACACAGGTTGTCATATGCTTTTTTGATTCTTTCAAACAGTCTCCCGTCAAGCTCTCTGTCTTCAATGATGATGCTGCCGTCTGCCATGCGTCTGTTCCGGCAGCCGAGAAACGCTCCGCCGCCTCTGTCTCCTAAAAATACCGATGAATAGTTCCATTCTCCTCTAAGCATATACAGGATGGATATTGCGCCCGATGAAAGCGCCGGCGCAATATATGGCTTGAAGCCGTCTGCTCTTGTTTCAAGATTTGACTTCACCGTAAGCTGCGTAAGCTCTTTTGACAGCTCATCGTTATAGCTTTGTATACTGTCTGCAATGACAAGATCCTCACCGTGAGGCCCGTAGGCTCTGCCCTCATCTTTATATGCTGCGAATCTGCTGTCCCTGTCTGCATAGTATGCGGCTCTTGCGTTCATAACACCAAGACCGAAGCCCTGCACCTGTGTGAATGCAAGTCCCTCGCAGACCGCCGCTTTGCACAGAGGGTCAACCGGGTCTGAAACAACCGCAAATATTCCGCGGAATTTCTCCGATACCGCTTTTGTAGCGTACTGCGAAACAAGTTTTCTGTTGGCGTCAAGCTGAGCCATGCGCACATCTCCTGCCTCGCCCACAGGAGGCACTCCAAGTGATGCGCAGAACACAAACACATCGCAGTCAAACAGCCTGTCTTCTGTGAGAATTTCAACTTTCGGCATAGTTCTTCTGTCGGGATAGCCGATCTGATTTATTTCTCTTTCATATCTTCTGAGCAGGCTTTCGTTCAGGTCGTATATGCCTATGGTACCTGCCGTTTCTCCGCCCAGCAGATAAAGCCCCATAACCAGCGTGCCTCCCACATCTCCCATTGCCAGCACGTTTATCTTCAGCCTGTCAGCCCCGATATATTGTGAATCAGACAAAAGCACTACGCCCTCCGCGCAGTCTGCCTGCCTGCGGCTTTGACATATAAGTTCGGATATTTTTCTCATTTAAGTGCACTCTCCAGTCTTTCAAGTCTTTGCATATAGTCTTCCATATATACCGATGGCGCCAGATTGAAGTCTACGACTACACGGTTTGACCCGTTTGGCATTCTCGGCGATTTGATTACGTCCGAAAGCCTTTTGATTGTAAGCTTTCTTTCAAACATATTCTGATATTCCTCCTCAAGCCCTCTGAATATTTTTGCCGCATTTCTGAGGCAGGTGACCGACAAATCGTATACTGCGCCCTTTGGCGCATCTGCAAGAAATCCCGGAGCCGCAAACGGCAGTATCAGGTTGATGGAGTTTATGAGGTTGGCTTCTGTTTTTTCTTCGCTTCTGACCTCGTCTCCCCCTATAAACGGGCAAAGCGACGATTCTACGAACCATGCTCTGAGGTTAGGCAGGAAATACACGCTTTTGGCGTTTCTGCCCTGAATCGTCATCAGGTCTTTGCCTCTGCCCGACAGCACTCCGACCACAACTTCTTTGATGTCCACATTGTTTTGCTTGAGGGCAGGATCGATGGCTTTGATTCTGTAGCCCTTGTGAAGCAGATCGTCTACAAGTATTATCGGTCTGTCAAAGGATTTGATGGTTCTGATCTGATTGTCTATCTTAGCGTACATCGGATATTCCTTGATTACAAAGCTGTCCAGCGTAGGCGAAAACATCTTTTCTGTATGAAGTGTTTTGGTAACCGTGTTAGGCACTGCAACGCCTCTGAATATCTTGCCGAAAGGCACGCACATATATTCTCCCAGAACTCTTTCTTTGAGTCTGCGGTTCGGCACTCCGTTAATGTCTGTAACTATATCCACAATCCGCTGATTCATAAGCTCTGCATTAAACGAAAGCACCAGTCCGCCCGGATTTATTTTTGTAAGAGCTCTCTGCATTTCCTCATGAGTCTCTTTTAATATTTCCTGCATCTTAGAGCTTTTGTTAAACGGCTCTTTGAGTGCGGTGCTCATGTTTTCTATCACCACGACAGGCTCTTTCATGTCAACCTCGTATATGCCGCAGGCTTTGCCGTCTATAGTGATTTCCTCAAAGCCCTGACGCTGTAGCGCCGAAACAGCATCCTGCTGAGGCTTCCTGTCAAAAGGATGGTATACGGCATATACCAGTTCTTCCTCCAGCGCCTTTGACAGTATTTCACCCATAAGCAGTCTGATCAGCCGGCTTCTGTCAGCTTTTTTGCTGCAGTATATGGCTTTTATGACAAGCATCTTGCCTACGGCTCTGTTTCTGATGTATTCCGCAATTGATATGTCGCCGAATTCTTCGTACAGATTCTTGGTTTCAAGTATGCCTGCCGCAGCAAAGGCATATATCTGCCCGTTTTTGTTTCTGATTACCGCAGTGCTGACATCAGGCGTCTCTATATATTTTTCGACTTCCGATATATCGGCTCCCCGTTTTTTTATTTCCTCGTGAAGCCCTTTCAGTATGCTTCTGTCTGCCGGCGCAGCAGGCTCCACCAGAAGTTTCTGTTCTTCGAGGAAGCTCTTGTCCTGCGGTTCTCTGAGGTAGAGGCTGTTTTCGTATATGAAATTCTGCGCCACCGTATCTATCAGGTTTGAAATATCTCTGCCTCTGTCAATATTCTCTCTTATTCTGGTGGAGCTTATATCCTCAAGATATACAGGCAGTTTAAGCTCCTGCACTCTGCCCGATATATATTTGTAGTTTGCTTTGAGTTTTTCGTAGTTTCTGCTGTCCTCGCCGCCGATTGCGCGCCTGAACACTATATGGTTCATGGTGTGAATCGAATCCGGCTCCGGCGGTTTCCGGTAGGAAGAAGCGTTGAGTATGACATCGCTTCCGACAACCATATACAGCCTGCTCTCTCCGAAAATTTCCTTTAGTTTTTTGAGGTCCTTAGGATTTGCTATATTTACAGGCATATCGTCAGGGAACAGAAACACATTCATTCTGTCTGCAACAGACATGGATATTATCTGCCTTCTTATCATTCTCGGCTGTGTTTTTTTGGACCACGAAAATTCATCTATTGCAAGATAGACTTCAAAGCCCTCTGCCGCTATTGCTTCTACGATTCCTTTGTGGCTAAGCGAAAACGGGTCGAAGGTCCCCGGAAAGAATGCTATTTTTCTGTCCTCAGCAAGGTTCTCCTCATACCTGCCCGTATTCATTGCGGATATGAACCTGTAGATATGGTTTAATGCCGCGGCATTGGTGAAAAAGTTCATATCGTAGTTTTTTTCGGAGGCAATCAGCGTAAGCATTTTTTTGTATATGCGTCTGAATATATCTGTTTTTTCTTCATCGGACATACGGCTGCTTCCGAATATTCGCTGCCCTGTCACCATGAATGCCTCCTGGCTTACCGCCTCTCTGTAGTTGGAAAGACCCTTCAGAAGCATTCCCAGCATTAATGTTTTCCTGTTTTCATAGCCTGCCGCTGTTTCTTCTTCTCTGTATCTGTAAGATGAATACTGCTCTATGATTTCTCCCAGAGTGTCAAGGGCAACGGAGCCTATTTTGTCATTGGTGGCTTCTATAAGGCCTCTGAGGGAGGTCACAAATTCGTCAAGCTCTCCCGGAGGCAGCAAAAGCACCAGACTGCCAAGGTAGTCGGGTATATATTTTGAAAACTGGTATTCCCCTATTTCAAGACCTTTCATAAGCTCTACGGCAATTTCGTTTATCTGCTCAGACGGCAGTGTTCCGGCTGCGGCAATAAGGCTCTCTCCGGCTCTGTGGCGTACCGTAACTCTTTCGCTTACTTTGAGCAGGTTTGAAAAATGGGCGGCAAAATAGAATTTGCGGCTCGCATCCTCCGATTTGAGCGCAATGTCTGCAAGCAGCTCTATATTGATGATTTTGAGTATCCAGTGTTTCCCCACCTTGAGATTGTCTCTCAGCATATTTGAAACAGCCTCTTCATCAGCCATAAACCTGTCCAGCGCAGGCTCTCCGTTTCTGTCAATACTGTTTGTGATTTTTTCTTTGAGATATTTCACGCTGCAGTAATTTATATTTACATTCCTGACTGCAGAGCGGATTTCTTCTGCCGTATGCTGTGAAATATCCATACCTGCAATATGCTCTGCCGCACGCAGCGCCGCTATTTTGAGCGGGTTCGACGACTTTCTGGACATTCTGCGGGCAAACTCCGCCACCTCCGCCTGTATGTCGCCGGTTATAAGGCTCTGAGGTATCATAAGAACCGAGTCCAGCAGTACGAATGCCGATTTTTCACTGATTCTGTTTTTTTGAAACAGGTCAAAAAAGCACCTTAGAAATTCCGCGGTTTTGGCTCTGTCGCTGCTCCTTATTATCTCTGCCAGCACTATTTTGAGCGTATATCCGATCCAGCTCCTGTGCTGATCTGTCATGCGGTAATCGGGAAATACTATTTTGTTAAGATATTCCTCCCACAGTAAAACCGCATCGCTTCTGCCGCTCAAATCCACCCATTCCGGCAGCTCTTTGCGGTACACATCATCATACTGCGCAATTATGAGACCTGCAAGGCGCGCCGCCTGTCTTCTGATATCACCCTCTCTGTGGGACAAAAGCTCGTACAGAAAGCTTACTGTCATGAGCTTTTCGTTTTTTGTCATATAGGTGCAGTATTCTGTCAGTATGTTGAGGTAGGTTCTCTGTTTTTTCCACTGTCTTTCGCTTCGGGCGGCTTCTATGAGGCTTCCGAAGGCCGATTCGTTGTTAAAAATCGACATCAGTTTTATGTTATGGTCAATTGCCGTATATTTGAGCCGCTGCACCACCTCGTTTCCGAAAAGAAGCGCCGCATCCTTTGCCGCTTCTTCGCCTGCAGGCTCTTCTTTTGAGTCTGTGCCGGTCTGAACCCCCAGATTTTTGAGATAGTTTTCGAAATCAAGAAGCTTGGCATATACTTTTTCATATCTGAGGCGTTTGGCTTCGTCAACATTGTCGAGCTTTTGCAGTATCACATCAAAAGCCTGCTTCAGAGTATAAAACCTGATATGCTCCCTGCTGCCCGCCCTGTAGTTTTTGACTCTGAAATCTGCATATATCAGTATCAGAGACTCCACCGACAGGTTTTCAAGCTCCAGATCCCATGTGGAATGGTTGCTGGCTATATGAGCTATCATAGGCATATTCAGCCTTTTGAGAAGCTCGTCCGTGTAGTAGTAGTGCAGATACGGTATTCTCGCCGTTTCTTTTTCGCTGCAGCCGAATTTGCCGAGGTCGTGACCTGCCGCGGCGCCTGACAGAAGAGCCATGTCAACAGGCAGACCTCTGTCTGCAAGCTGGCTGCCTATGTGCATTGCGATATAGTGCACCCCGCTTATATGATCCGATATGTTAAACGGTGTTATCTCGCTGTATATCCGCATAAATTCAAAGATATAGCTGCTGTGCCAGAACTCCCTGAATCTCGTGTATTCGGCTTCCGACACGCATCCTGCCGCAGCCTCGCTGTCAAGAAGGCGCAGGTTTATCTTGGCAGCGTCCGGATAGACGGCGCGCTCTGCCAAAAGTGCGGCTCTGAAGCTCTCCATAAGAATAATCAGCGCTTTTTTTTCGTCTTTGTATTCTGAATCAAGCGCAAAGTTTTCGGGATAAAGCTCTGCTCTTGCAGCGCTGCAGGCAAATTCAAGCCAGCCCGTCTCCGGCTCCGGCGCAAATTTCCCCATAAGCGGCCTGACTGCGCCGAGTATCTCCGCCGCTTCAAATCTGTTTTCTCCAAGACAGTTGAGCATATTTTTTTTCCAGCCTGTCTCAGCCATCAGTGCGAGCATCTCCGGTTTTCTGATGCCCAGTTTTTTGAGTACCGGTTTACCTGTAAGGGCTGTCTCCGCCCTGTTTATAATGTTGCCTGTCATAGCCTTATCCTCTCGTACCTGAATAATCTCTATTATATTTTAACTTATGAGCCTGAAACAATCAATAATTTACATCCTTTGCCCGGCATTTTCATCTCTGCCGCCCTTATATTGATTTTTCATCAAAGATAAGTTGATTTATTATCTCTTTACTCAATGAATATATATGATTTATACTCGTTTTGTAAGGAAATCACATTGAAAATGTTGTAGAATATATTCTGTATCTGTTTCGGAGGGATAAGATGAACAACAAGACAAAAGCAATGGTGCTGATGACAGTATGCGCTGTTTTGTGGAGCACCGCAGGAATATTTATAAAGCTAATAGACTGGAACCCTTTTATCATTTCGGGGTTTCGGGGGCTTATTGCCGCAGCAGTGCTGGCAGTATATATGAAATCTCAGGGCATACATATAAAGGTGCGGAAAAATTCGATAATAGCCGCTGCCGGTCTTGGCGGCTCTGCCACGCTGTTTACTGTTGCAAACAAGCTGACAACAGCGGCAAATGCAATAGTGCTGCAGTTTACCAATCCTGTATTCATACTTATTATCTTCGCTGTGTTTTTCGGCCGGAAATTAAAAAGATATGACATCATAACCGTAATAGTTATAATGGCGGGGATTGCGCTGTTTTTCTTTGACCAGCTTACACCGGGCAGGCTGGCAGGCAATCTGCTTGGCATAGGCGCAGGCGTACTGCTGGCTGTAATGTATGTGTTTACGGGAGAATCGGGAGATGATGATGATCTCAGAATGACAGGAATACTGTTTGCTCATCTGCTGTGCTTTGTAATCGGTATACCGTTTATGATAGCATACACACCGCAGGCGGTCACTGTGACAGAGGTGCTGTCCATACTGGCGCTGGGAATATTCCAGCTCGGTCTTGCATATGTGCTGTACTGCATTGCCTCAAAGAACTGCAAGCCTCTCGCCTGCTCTCTCATCGGCGCGCTGGAGCCGCTTCTGAATCCCGTATGGGTATTCATATTTGACGGAGAAGCTCCCGGCATATTTGCTCTGGCAGGCGGAGCTGTGGTAATAGCCACAATCTGCATATGGTGCGTGCTTGACAGCAGAAATGAAGCAAATGCCGAATAGAAGCAGGGACAGGGCAGAAAATCTGTATCAGGATATTCTGCCCTGTCTCCTCGTCTGTATGAGACGTATTATATACTCTCCATCTTCGTTTACTGAACTGTATCAGCCTTCCGCAGTAATCGCAGATGATGAAATGCTGACTTTTTTCATCACTATCAGGCTTACAGCAAACATCGCTCCGGCTGTAATATATCCGTAAACAAGGTTTCCTGTGATTCCCGTCACAAGATATGCGATCAGTGCAATCAGGCCGCATACCAGCGAATATGGAACCTGCGTTTTTATGTGATCTAAAATAGAAAGCTCCCCTGAGGTTGCCGAAACAATCGATGTGTCTGCCAGAGGCGAACATGTTGCTCCAAGCCCCGCTCCGCCGATTATGGCAGATATGCACATCAGCAGATCCGCACCTGTCGCAACCGCAAACGGCACAACAATAGGGATCATAATCGCAAATGTAGTCCAGCCTCCTCCGATTGCAAACGCTGTGCCCGCACAGAGAACAAACAGGATAGCCGGAGTAAGCACAGGAGGGATATTCCCCTGAAATACCGAAATCATAAATTCAGTGATGCCAAGTCCCTCAGCCACACCGCCAAGGGTCCAGCCGAGTATAAGCACAAGGTTGGCATAAAGTATGGATTTTACTCCCACAAACGCCGCGCTTGCCAGCTCTGTAACCGGCGCCACTTTTTTTATTCTGAAATAAATTACCGTTATTATCATGGTAAACACAAGTCCGTACATCAGTGAACGTATGCCTTCCATCCGGCTGACAGTCTGAATTATGCTGTGGTGCTCAAAGAAATCCCCTGTATACATCATAAAGAACAGCACCAGACATATCAGCAGCACTATAGGGATAATCAGATATGCAGGCCTGCCCTTTGCAGGTGTCAGGTCGTCATATGAGCCCTCTTCATCCTCGTCTCCGCTAAACGAATGCTCTACCAGTCTGCCTGTGGTGTTCGCACGCAGTTCGGCGCGTGCCATGGCGCCGACATTGATATCAAGCGCCGCAACACAATATACCATCACAAGACAGGCGATTATAAAGAAGTTGTAAGGTATCGACCGAAGAAGCATCTGATAGGCGTTTCCTTCGATGCCTGCGGTAACCATTCCCGTTGCAAGAAGCCCTGCAAGGAATGCCGACCAGCTTGATATAGGTGATATTGAATTTATGCCGCATACGGTAGAGTCTATGTAATATGCAAGCTTTTCTCTCGGCACATTGTTCTTGTCCGATATAGGTCTCATCACAGCGCCTGCAGTCAGATTGTCAAAATAGTCGTCTATCATAAGCAGTGTGCATATAAGGCAGGTTATAAGTCCCGCTTTTTTCTTGCTGTTTACGCGCTTTACCATATACTCTGCAAACGCCTGCGAGCCGCCCGACTTAACAAGAAGCCCTATCAGCGCCCCTATTATTACCATGGAAAGCAGCACCATAAGATTGTTTGGTGTCGTAATGGATCCTGTCACCAGATTTCCTTCTGCATTAACGGTGCCGATGAAAATGCTTTCAAAATGCTCCAGTGCGCTTATCGGATTGAAATTACCCAGCAGAAAACATCCAAGGGTTATTCCAACCGCCATGGAAAGCAGGATTTTTTTGGTTTTGATTACGAGAAAAATCGTAAGCAGAGGGGGTATAACAGACCAAAAAGACAGTGCTAAAATGTTCATCAGTACAGCTCCTTTCGTTAACAATTCCAGCATACATATCAAGGAGCAGTACAATTACTGTCCTCGTATTTTCTGAACACAAGATAAATAAATATTAACAGAATTTTCAAAGTTCCTGAATTCACTATAATGTGTATCCCACGGCCTGTCAACCCAATTCCGATATAATTCCTGCCCGTCCTTTCACAAAGCATATTTGTTTCCGTTTTGCAGCAAATTACTGCGCGTGCCTGTTTCTGTCAGATGCAGCGCTTCTGTTCTTACCTGTTTTTTATCGCAAACCGTCTCAACAGCATTATAAGTCCTGCCATAAGCGCTGCAAGCATAACCGCAAGATATGTCATCACTCCGGTCGCATCACCTGTCTGCGGCACTTTTTCCATAGGAGTATCCTGCTCAGGCGTAACAGGTGTGTCAGGCGTAACAGGTATGTCAGGAATATCATCTTCCGGCACCCTGCTGTTGTCTATGCTGACTGCCGTTTTTTCACCGTCTGCAACATCAGCCTCATATACAGTGTCATCCGAAACATAGCCTTCGGGAGCTTCTGTCTCACAGATATAGTATCTGCCCTCTTCAAGCTCTGTGAGTGTAATCCTGCCCTGCTCATCGGAAACCTCATATCTCTCGCCGAAGCTGTCATTGTCGCTCCATATTCTGAATTTCGCTCCCGCCAGAGCCTCGCCTGTTTTGGCATCAGTCTTTATAATTTCAAGGCTGCCTTTTTTCTTTTCGGGAGTGTACGGTGTGTACGGCACATCAGGAGTGTCCTGCGGTTTTTCTCTGTCGTTGTAAATATCTCCGGCATTGACATTATCGCCCGAATTTATTTTTATCTGCACCGTATCTGCGCTTCTGTCAGCCCTTGCGTGAGTCACATTTTTGGTAAAATTCACTTCAAGAGGCACGCCGTCTGCCGAGGCTTTCGGCTCCTGTTCATCTGTAAGACCTCTGCCCGGATATCCGTATGCCGATACTTTCAGCCTGCCGTTTTCGGAAAGCCCGATTTTGAAAGATGTATCCTTACTGTCTTTGAACTCTGTTTTTTCTCCCGCTTCAAGCGATACCTGTTTTTCTCCGCTGTTTACATCAATCTCCGCCCGATGCTCGTAAACCTGTCTGCCGTCGCTGTCTGTCACTGCTTTAGTTACAGTGCCCCCGCCGGCCTCCTCCTCGCAGGTCTTTGGAGTGTGGATAAGCGTAACGTCAAGCTTTGAAGGGTTTTCCCCCGCCGCAGTAAACTGCAGAGCCTCGGTAACAGGCAGCAGCACCGGACTTTCAGGCACATCTGACGCTTCAAATATTTTTTCAAATGAGGCAAGATAACCTGTATATACCGCCTCCGGCGTATATGTGCCTGAAACGCCGTCAAGCTCATAGCTGTAAGTATTGCCCTCTGTCTTTATTTTAAGTGTTTTGCCCGCCTCCGGCAGTATGACGGTTTTTTCCTCGCCGTCGCATACAAGCAGCTTCACTCTCGTTTCGTCTTTGTTTTGTTTTATCGACATATTGTCGTATTCGCCGCTTTCATCAAGCGGATACACTGTGCCGTCAACAGTAATACAAGGCATAGGAAATCTGGCTTTGACATCAATTGTCACAACGGTGCTGCCGGAGCTTTTCATAATCGCTTTGCCGCTTACCCCCGAATCGGCGTAATCAAATTTCAGAGCGCTGTCTGACTCAGCCTGTTTATCTCCCACTTCAAAATAGAATGGGGTTTCATCGGTTATATAGCCCTGCTTTGTTTTGATTTCTCTGACGTAATAACGTCCCTCAGGCAGCTTCACCTTTAGTATGCCTCTGCCGTTTCTGTCTGAAGTCACAGTGTCCACCAGAGTGTCTTTTTCTACAGATGAAGCCGTATTTTCATCTGTGCTTCGCCCTGCAGCCGATATTTTTTCTGCCGTGTATATGCCAAAGATCGCTCCTTCTCCTGCACTGTAATTGCCTGAACCGTATGCTGTTTCAAAGGCCTTGCGTATATCAATTTCAACGCTGCACACTCTGTTTGCCGCCCTGATGTTATCCCATACAAGTCTTGTATTCTGATCCTTGTATTTAAGCTCGGCTTCATAGGCTTTTTCATCTGTCACATAACCTGCGGCTGCATCAAGCTCTCTTACTATGTATTTGCCCAGAGGCAGCTCTTCTGACTGTGCATAGCCGTTTTCGTCCGTTGTTATTACTTCAACAAGCCTTGAAAGCGGGTACCTGTTTGTCCTGTATTCACCTGCAAGTTCCATAACTCCGACGCCATTGCCCGAAGAGGCTGTGCCGCAGTAAAGACTCGCCGTATATCCGTCTGAATAAGTTATCTCAACAGGACTGCTTTCGTCTTTTTCTGAGATTATCTCAAGCGTATAATATACAGGCTCGCGGTTTCCTCCGTTGTATTTTGCTGTAACCGTAATGCCGCCTGCCGGCGCAAACACCTCCTGCTGATTGTCATAAGTCAGATTTTCAAACCAGTCTATGACAGATGCAGAGCTTCCGCCCTCGCCGTCTGTGCTTCTTACTTTAATTTCCGGCACTGTGGTTTCCCAGCCTGTTTTTACCGCAGCCGCAGGTATTGTTATATCCGCTTTAAGTCTGCCGCCGAAATAGTACATCTGCGTTTTTACGCCGTCTCCGGTCATAAAATATACAGGCGCTTTCGGCTCTGCAGCCGTAAATACAGTTCTGAAGCCTTCGGTTTTTGCGCTGCAGCCTGTGCCGCAGCTTATCTGCGGTATGCTGCCCTGCGCCGTTATTTCTGTTACCGCCGTATCTGCTTCAGCCCGCGTCCGAAGCTCAAATCCGTCCCACGCAAAGCTGTAGCCCTCTTCGCTTTGAGCCCTGCCTGTATACGAAACATCATATATTTCCACAAGCGCTGTCAGGAAATTGCCGTTTGCATCACAATCTGCAGTTTCTCCGTTTTCAAGCAGCACGCTGTAGGAAATCTCTCCTGTCTGCTCGTCTGTATGAGATGTTATTATATACTCTCCTGCTTCATTTACCGCTCTTGCAGCCGCGCCCTCGGAAAAATCAGCGGTGTTTCCGTTCCAGTCTGTACCTGTGGTGCCGTCCGCCTCATATATGAATTTTCTGTATGAAAAATCAATAAGGTTTCCTCCCGGCTGACCCCACGACCCGTTTGGAATTTCCATGCCCTCTGTATGCTGCACCGGCTCAGTGGAGTTTATCTCTGCCGCGCCGCCTTTTCTGGAAACAGTGGTTTTTGCAATCTGAAGATTTGTGATACTGATGCCTCCCGCCTGATATTTCAGCCCTGCGCTGACATCATATCTGTATGTAAATTCCTCATCCTCTTTTTCGTATGTATATGAGTACTCTGTATCCTTTTGTTCCGGTGTGACATAAACGCTGCGTTTAACATTGTTTTCTGACGCCTGACGCTCCAGCATATACCAGAGCTTTGCGCCGCTGCTGTGCTCGATATTTCCTGTTTCATACACCTCCGCACTGTATATTTTTTCGAGAAGTCCGGTTACAGCATCACTGCCGTTTGCCTCATGGGTACTCTCTGAAACGGGAATTACAAGCTTCTCATCTGTGTCCGCATCATAAATTTCAGCGCCGTCATTGCCGTCTGCAAGAAGTATGTCCTCTGCCGCAAATATGCCAAATACCGCACCTTCAGATTTTCCGGTCATTTCATACACAGGCTGCATAAGCTCTCTGCCCGATGAAACAAGCTTTTTCCAGCCTGCGAATATTTCACATTCCTTGTCTATACTTATTATTCCCTTGGCCTGACTGTTGGCTATGTTTACCGCCTGATAAAATGTTTCATACGGCCATCTGCTGCTGTCATATGACGGATCAGCCTCATATATATTGCCCTCGCAGTCCACCATCTGACCGAAATTGCCGTCCTCGTGAGTGTTCTGTTTTTCAACATTAAAAGTATAGTATCTGACAGGAGTTTCACCCTCACCGATAAAATATCCTTCAGGAACCGTAAATTCCTCTATTCTGTATGTGCCGAATTTAAGCATATACGGAATAACTATGAAGCCGTTTTCGTCGCACTCAAACTCATCGTTGTTTCCTGTTTTGTCGTTTATCGAGGCTGCATTCGGAAGCAGTCTGCCGTAGTTTTCGGTTGCAGTAATATCCGGAAGAAGCCTGTTGCCCATATATCTTATGCGGAATTTCGTACCTCCCGCAAGGCTTACGGTTTTGCCTGTTTCCTCATCTGTCTTGACAATTTTAATTTTATTTTCAATCTTTTTGTCTCTGATGTCATAGTCATATCTGTTGTCATAACGGTCGTCCTCCGAGTATGCTCCGCCATGCTCGCCTATAACGACTGTGAATTTTTCAGGCACAAACGAAGCATCATCCGGCGCTGCCTCCTCCATATAGTATTCTCCATATGGAACATCAAGTATCATCAGAGCGCCGTTTGACCCGATTTTCATTCCGGAGGCGGCGTTGTCAGTACCGCCGGTATCTCTCGTTGCTCTGTAGACTGCGGTGCCGTCTGCCAGATCAGCTTCCCTCTTAAACCTTATATACCTTGTGCTTTCATACCCTGATTTCAGATACAGCTTCCAGTATGATCTGGTTGATTTGGAATTGCCGCCTGCTGTCGGACTGTCATCAAATACATTCTCGTTTTCAAGTGATTTTGTCAATGTGATTTTGCCCCTGTAGCAGTCGTTTATATAGACTTCTTCATTGAACATAACCGGATCTTCACCTTGCACTGAGGCAAGTTCTCCACTTATGTCAGTCGCGGTTCTGTCGGATCTGCATTTCACATCGTACTGTATCTCTGACCAGCAGACAGGCTCTCCTGTGCAGCGCTGCGAATTGTCGCTGTATGCTTTGTAGGAAACCGTATAGGTTCTGATGCCGCTGTCGGGATTTACAAATCTTCCGTCAGGCGCCTCCTCTCTGATGGTATAGGTGATTTCCCCCGTCCACTCTGTGTGAAGCGGCCGGGCGCTGCAATGAACTTCGCCCTCTGAAGTATGGGTATATGAGCCTGATTCTGTCATATTAAAATCCTCCGCAGATTCCCACGGCTTGTCTCTCAGAATTTCCTGCTCTCCGTTATCATTAAGTGTGACGCTGTCAACAGCTTTCCCGTCTCTGTAGAGCGTATAGGTTGCGCCAAGCGAGGCATCACCCATTCCTGTGTGAACATTTCCGTCCCAGCCCGGATTTTTGTCCTGCTTGCTTACAGGAAACTCAAATTCCGGGAAATACTCAGGCTCGCCTCGCTCTGTTTCATCAGCAGGCACAGCTTCTGCCGCCGTAAGTCCTATATAGAAATACTGCGGATTGCAGGAGCCTGTAACTATAGTCTGACAGTGGTTAGGCCAGCCTCCCGATCCTGAATTCCAGTGCCAGAACAAAAGATTGTTTTTGACGGCATCGGTACCCGAATCAAATACTCTCTCGATTGTAAACACCGTATCCTCAGGCGGCCTGTCCTCGGCGCTGCTGCCTCTCCAGCTTATTTTGTACTGCATTGTGCCGGTATCTGATCTTACGGGCTTTATCTCAAGGCTGTCTCTGCCATTGCCTTTGATGATATTTACCGTTCTGAAGCTGTCATCTGAATTGCTGCTGACAGGATATTTGCCGTTATCCCTTATTACGGCTGACCATACGGCAGTCGGCTCTCCCGCATCATCTTTTTCCTGCGTCAGTGTCACCTTTTTTGGGTCTGATTTATCGGCGCCTTTAAGGCCTGTCGCAATACTGCCGTGGGCTTTGATCGCATCTGCCATGAATTTGTATATATCATATGCTCCCTGCCCTTTGAGAAAGCTCGAATAATGATATATGCTTACCGGACTTCCCGACAGATAGCAAAGCTCCCTGTGTACCCTGCTTCCCGACACCGTTTTGCAGTTGTAGTCCATATCTGAGGTCCTGTAGCCCTGCTGTATCTCCCATATCAGCATCTGTGTCGCAATATACCAGTCGTCGCTGTTATATCTGTCGCAGGTTTTGCGATACCATTTTGACTGTGTAAAAAGCGTGTCGTTTGTATCGGTTATATCTTTGCCCGACTGCCAGCCGTACAGCAGCGCAAGCTGTATGTTTTTCTGCTGCGCCCTGTCAAGGCCTTTGTAAAATGATATACTGCCTTCCTGCGACAGTGCTTTCATATTCAGCGTTTCATCGGTATACACGCCATGCTCTATACAGTAACCCCTGTAGGTGGTGCCGCCCTGTACTATAAGGAAGGCTCTTTTGGGCGAAGTGTTTTCATTGTCGAGTATGATTTTTCGCCTTGAACCGTCAGAGTTGTACTGATACACCTGTATATAGTACTGTTTGTCAAAATGATATGTTTTGCCGTAGGCATCATAAAGCACCCCTCCTTCCCTGAATTTTGCTGTCCTGCTGCTGCTTAAATCAGCAAATGCCTGCATCGGCAGCATTGCTGCAAACATTATGAATATCAGCAGTAAGCTCAGTGTTTTTCTTAAACTCATTTTGTTTCTCCTTTCTTTTTTTGCAGCACAAAAAAGAGAAGTGCGAGCACTTCTCTTTTTATCTGCTGTCTATTAAGTTAGTAACGTATGCGTCTGCATACATTTTTCGACAGTACCATTTTATCACACCCCGTTTTTACTGTCAATTCCATTTTTTATTTTTTTCGCCATAGCTTCAAAACCCTGTTTTTTGAACATTTGCGGCATATCACTTGACAAAAAACAAGATTTGAAAATGAACAAAAAAAACGGCATAATTTTTACTTCAAAATCATTTCAAGCTGCTCCGCAATATATTTCGCCAGAAACTCATGTGCTGCAGCAGTAGGATGAATACCGTCACTGTATGCCTCCTCTGTTTTGATACCGCTGTTTCTGAAAGCATTCTGGGTATCGATAACGCTGCAGCCCTCAATGGTTTTGAGTCTCCGGGCAAACTCCTCCAGCGTCCGGTTTAACGCCGGATAGTCGGCCGGAATCCACATACGCTCCGCCATTTCAGGATATGTGAGCAGCGGAGTCAGCAGCACCATTTTCATTGTTTCTATCTGCGCAGCCTTTGCTGTTATCTTTGTAATATTGTCAAATGCCTGCTCTGCCGATTTGCCCCCTATAAAGTCATTGGTGCCTGTAAGCAGCAGGCACGCATCAGGACTTTCGCATATAACATCACGGTCGAATCTCCTGTATATCCCATCTGTGGTATCGCCGTTTATTCCCCTGTTGACTATTTCATATCCGTATCTGCTGTGCAAAAGTCCTGCAAAGCACCGGTTTCTGTTTAGAGGAAATCCGTTTACTATACTGTTGCCTATACATACTATTTTCATATTCTCATTCAAAGAGGGAGCAGTACTGCTCCCCTGTTTCTCCTATTCTACAAATGCATCGTAAATAGCTTTTACTGCCTTCTCGAAATCTTTGTTCTGAACTCCCACGATTATATTTATCTCGCTGGAGCCCTGATCTATCATTCTGATATTAACCCCTGCCTTTGCAAGCGCTGCAAACAGCCTGGCGGAAGTGCCGGTTCTTGCCGACATACCTCTGCCTACAGTCGCTATCAGAGCCATATTCTCAAATACATCGAGCGTGTCAGGCTGAAGCTGTCTCTGAATTTCATCAACTATATCATCAAGCTTGCCGTCAAGCTCATCATTGTCAACAACTACAGAGATGGTGTCTATACCGCTTGGCATATGTTCAAGGCTCACATCCTTGTCTGCAAACACTCCTGCAAGTCTTCTGACAAAACCGACCTCCTGCGACATCATGCTTTTTGAAAGTCCGATTACAGTGAAATTCTTGCTGCCTGCAATGCCTGTTATGACATGGTCTGAAAGCGGCGCATCGGCCGTAATGATTGTGCCCTGATCCTCAGGTCTGTTGGTGTTTCTGATATTGATAGGGATATTGTCTTCCTTGGCAGGATAAATAGCCTCGTCGTGAAGCACAGAAGCACCCATATATGAAAGCTCTCTGAGCTCTCTGTATGAAATCTCAGCTATAGGCTTAGGGTTGTCAACAATTCTCGGATCCGCCATCAGGAAGCCTGACACGTCCGTCCAGTTTTCGTATATGTCGGCTTTTGCGGCTTTTGCAACCAGCGCTCCCGTAATATCGGAGCCTCCTCTTGAAAAGGTTTTGATTTTGCCGTCAGGAGTACTGCCGTAAAATCCCGGAAGCACTGCTCTTTCGTGTTTTGCAAGCTCTGCTGCAAGCGCTTCGTTGGTTTCATCTGCAAGCAGCCTGCCTTTTGCTGAGAATTTTATCAGCTGCTCCGTGTCTACAAAGTCATAGTCCAGAAGCTTAGCCGCAAGTATGGCATTGAGATATTCACCTCTGCTTGCAAGGTAATCGGCTGTAGCCTCGCCCTTTGCTATTTTGTCTTTGATTATCCGAAACTGCTGTTCATAATCTATATCAAGTCCGAGTCCCACTGCCGCTGCTACATATCTGTCCTGTATTACCTGTATCACCTGTTCATACGGCAGATTGTGATCCATATGGGTCTTGCAAAGATAAAGAAGGTCGGTGATTTTGTTGTCCTTGTCAAATCTCTTGCCGGGTGCCGACACTACAATGTATCTCCGCTCGCTGTCAGCCTCGATTATCTTTTTGATCTTCATAAGCTGTATAGCATCAGCTACAGAAGAACCTCCGAATTTAGCCACTTTTAGTCCCATAAGTTCATCTCCTCTGTTTTGTTTTAGTGAAAAAAATATACCTCTCTAAGTAAGTATATTTTGATTATATCAAAAATGTTACAATAAATCTACTGTTTTTTGTTTATTCCAAACAAAAATACAGGTTGTCTGTTGTTGACAACCCATATTTTATATGTTATTCATTTAATCCAGCTTCAAATCGCCCTCTTTGATCCACCCTATTTTGCGGAAAAACGCGCCGAATATAAGGGTCAGCACTGCCGGAAGCACGAAGCATATCAGAACCAGTCCCGTCCAGTCCATAAATGTTATGGCATCCTTGGCTCCCGATGCAACATCTGCCACCCAGCCTGTATACACGCCTATCTGACCTACAAGTCCGCAGGTGCCCATGCCCGAGGCTATGGCTGCGCCGTTCATCTCAAGATGAAATACGCAGGTTGCAATCGGTCCTGTTACGGCCGCCGTAAGTGTCGGCGGAATCCAGATTTTCGGATTTCTCACTATGTTGCCCATCTGAAGCATACTGGTGCCTATGCCCTGCGAAAGCAGCCCTCCCCATCTGTTTTCTCTAAAGCTCATAAACGCAAATCCGACCATCTGTGCACAGCAGCCTGCAACAGCAGCACCGCCCGCAAGGCCTGTAAGCCCTAAGGCTGCGCATATTGCCGCGCTGCTTATAGGCAGTGTAAGCGCCACGCCTACCACAACAGAAACTATAATGCCCATAAGGAAAGGTTTTAACACTGTAGCCCACATTATCAGACTTCCCACAGCGCTTGCCGCAGTCCCTATAGGCGGCGCCCACCACATTGAAAGCAGCACGCCTACAAATATCGTCACAAACGGCGTCACAATTATATCGACTTTGGTTTCCTTTGATACCGCTTTGCCAAACTCAGCGGCAAATATGGCCACCACCAGTACCGCGAGAGGTCCTCCCGCTCCTCCGAGATCATTGGCAGCTCCTCCTACGGCCACCAGTGAAAACAGCACCAGCGGCGGCGCCTGAAGCGCATATCCTATGGCAACTGCCATTGCAGGACCTGCAACGGCCTTGGCATATCCGCCTATTGTAACAAGGAACTCAATCCCCGCCTGCTCTCCTATGGTTGAGATGATTGTTCCTATCAGAAGCGATGCGAACAGTCCCTGTGCCATGGCGCCAAGAGCATCTATACCGTATCTTTTTGCAGAAAACTCGATATTCTTTCGCTGAAGAAATTTACCGAAGCTGCTTTTTTCTTTTGCTGTCTGTTTTTGTTCTTCCATATTGTCCTCCAAGACTTGCACTTTGGTTTAGTATATATATGTGTATATACACTAAAAGATTTTACGATATACCCGCGCTGATGTCAAGATATTTAGTTGCTGTATTCAGCGCATTTTCGCAGTTCCGAAAGAGTTCTGTTTCCTGACAGCATCATTCAACATGACTCATACAAAACCGTCAGCAGCAGCCTGCACCTTGTTCATGTATTCATCCTTTGCGCGCTCCGGAGCAAGTATTCTGATATCCCCTGCAAAGGTAAAAAGCCAGCTGTAAAAATTAGGACTCAGCGCAACCTCCGGATATGCATAAAAAGTATTCTCTGTTGCAATCTCAGTTGTCACATCCTCTCCAAACCTGTCAATCACATACCTCATAAGCATATTCCTGCATTCAAGCTTCACTCTGACAGTATCTCCGTCATACATCTCAAATATCTGTCTTGAATATCTTTCAAGGCTAAAATCAACCGGATATCTTGCTGATTTCTCATCAGTGATCTCAACATGGCACATACGGTCAACTCTGAAAGATGAAACATTTTTGTGCTTTTCAGAATAGCCTACAACATAATAATAGTCGTCGTTCCAGAACAATGCATAAGGGCTTGATATATATACCTCTCCGTCATTTTTAAGGATTTTTTGCTTCTCCGGTGTATAGTCTGTATACTGAAAAGAAATCTTCCTCTTTCGGGTTATTGCCTCATTAACAGTATCTACTATATACAAAAAACTCTCGTTATCTGCCTTAATCCTGCCTGCTGCATATATGTTGCGCCTAAGCTCCTCTCTGCCGTTAATACTGGAAAGAGACATTATTTTTTTAGTGATAATCCGGCTCTTCCTCTGGGTAATAAACCGGGAAGAGGAAACAGCATCAACAAGGAGTTTAAGCTCTGCCTGTTCAAACTCTCTGGCACCCCAGAAATACTTATTGGGTTTGCTCTGAACAGTTATTATATCCATACCGGTTTCAACCATCAGATCTATATCTCCCTTGAGGGTTTTGCGGTTGGTGACAATACCTTTTTCCTGCAGGTATTCTAATATTTCAAATGTTGTCATCGGATGCTGCTCGTCAGTATTCTCATAGAGAAGCTTCTGAACAAGGAGCAGACGGCGTTTCATAATGTTTGGCTGTGAGTTCATAATCATTCCTTTTTTTGCAGTAATAAATCCGGCAGAACACATTATCGGTTAACAATCCACCTGCCCTGTTTTTTAGAATTTTCATGAGAAATAACGCCTCTCTCCTGCAGAGACTTCATAATGCGCTGTACCTGCGCACGTGATATTCCCAGCATTTCAATGATATCTTTCTGTCTGGCTGATGGGTTTTCGATAATCAGATTTACAATTCTGATTTCATTGTCGTTTAAAGCCTCATTTAAAGCCTCATTTAAAGCCTCATTTAAAGCCTCATTTAAAGCCTCATTTAAAGCCTCATCTGCTGTTTTGAATTTTTCATGGATAAAAATCCTTGTTATGAAGTATGTGCGATCTTCATCTGTTTCAAACTCAGGAAGCGGTGATCCGTTTTGTTCTAATGCCCTGAGAATCTTTTTGAATCCTGTGTTCCTGCCCTCTGTAAGATGCAGTTCTTTGAGAAATTCACCGATACGCCTGTTTCTGTACCGTCTGCTGGTCACATGAAAATTCTTCAGACCTTCTATCGTTACAGATCTGTCCGGCCCCGGATGACTGATTATTTCTATTTTGTCTGCCTCCACGCGTACTTCTATAGGTTCGCGTATATCGTATCCCTTATGATA